>JALWML010000281.1 GCA_027083915.1 Lysobacterales bacterium
GAAGGTTTAGAAAACTATTTTAATATTCCCTATCCTTATGAAAAACTCGATATAGTAGCTGTTCCTGATTTCAGTGCAGGAGCAATGGAAAATGCTGGATTAATTACCTACAGAGAACAGTTGTTATTACTGGATGATGATGCTTCACAAGCACAAAAACGCAGTTATATGGGTGTTCACGCACATGAACTAGCCCACCAATGGTTTGGAAACCTTGTTACGCCTTATTGGTGGAATGATATTTGGTTAAATGAAGCATTTGCTACTTGGATGTCCTATACTGCTTTACAGAATATTTACCCTGAACAACATTTCAATCAAACGATCTTAAGAGGCTCATTAGGAGCTATGGGTTCTGACTCTCTCATGACGGCTAGGCAAATTCGTCAACCAATCAAGAGTAACCATGATATCAGCGGTGCATTTGATGGAATTACTTATTCTAAAGGTGGCGGTGTTTTAGAAATGATGAATACTTTCCTGACTACCGAACAATTCAGAAAAGGGATTCATAACTATATGACAAAGTTTGCTTTTAAAAATGCCTCTGCTGATGATTTTATTCATGCAATCAGTGAAACTTCAAAAAACATACCTGCTGAAGTTATCAAAAGTTCATTCAATAGTTTTTTAGAACAGCCAGGTATTCCATATTTAGCTATCGAAACCAATTGTGAAGATGGTATCAATAAATTGGCAATAACCCAAAATCGTTATCTGCCTTTAGGGTCTAAAGGTTCAGCCGATCAATTATGGGAGATACCTGCTTGCATGAGCTATGAAATTGATGGTAAAAAACACCAAGATTGCCATATGATTAATAAAAAAGAACAAACAATCAAACTAGCAGGCAATGGTTGTGCAAGTTATATCGTACCCAATTCAGGTGGTTCAGGTTATTACCGGTATGCTCTTACAACAGATAATTGGGATAAACTTTATAGTAATTTGGATAAACTTCCTACTAATGAAATCATCTCGCTTAACGATAGTTTTAGTGCGGCTGTTAAAAAAGGAACTATAGATTTTATAACACTCATGAAATATGCTCCGATTATAGCTGAATCAAATTTAAACAATATCGCAACTTCTCCTATGCGCACAATAAGATACATGAAAGAAAAAGTGGCTCAAAATGAAGATGATGAAAATAAAATTGCAAAAGTAGCCAATCAATTATACCAAAAAAAATATCAGCAACTTGGATTTCATCCCAAGCACAATGATGATGTTGAAACCACTAAATTACGCCGTTCAATTATTGGCTTTTTAGCTGATACGGGTGAAAACAAAGCTATTCGTAAACAATTAAATGACATGGCTATTGTATATACTGGCTTTGCTACTGATAAACTAATTCATGAAGACTTAATTGATGCTGACCTTATTGAATTAGCACTATCTATAGCAGGTGAAGATTTAGGCATGGAATTTACCAATCACCTTATTACATTATTAGATAAGACCAATGATGGAACAATTCGAGGGCGATTACTTAGTGCCATTGCTTCGAGTAAAGATCCTACATTTAATGCAGAAATTCGCAATTGGGTTTTATCTGACCGTTTGCGAGGTAATGAAATCTATACCATCTTGTTTTCTCAAATAATGGATAAAGATAAAATTGACGGCATGTGGTTTTGGATACAAAATAATTTTGAGGCCTTTAAAGAACGTATACCCACATGGTTTCAAGGAAAGTTACCAATGGTTGGCTCTGGATTTTGTAGTGAATCGAAGAAAGAAGAGTTAATTAACTTTTTTGAACCCATTATTGAATCGCTTTCAGGCGGACCACGAACTTTAGCTCAAACAGTAGAAGGTATTGATTTATGTATTGCCAAACTAAAACACGATAGACCAATGTTAAAAGCATATTTAGATACTGTAAAGTAGTAGATATAGTAAATATCCTGAAGAACTAAAGGTATTAATTAAAAAATAATTAAATTCTCAAACATTTTGAGACCTCTGCAAAACTCTAGGACAGTGATTAAAATAATTTAAAACACTTTGCCTAAGGATTTGAACACAGAGTAGTTTTTTCAACTTTTCAACTCCTTCAGTGAGTTTGCAAAGGTCTCTGATAGATATCAAATATTTATTGTTCACATACATAGGAAACAGTTAATGGATTGGTTAATTTAGTTAACGAAAGACTTCCGCCACCAAAATCTGTTATTGATGATGAATAATTTACGGAACTAGCACCATTGCAGTCAAAGCTGAAATGTAGCTCTCCCCATTCATGGCTTTCAACAGTACTTGAATCAAAATCTTGCCCAAAAACACCTCCAGTAAAACTTCGAACATCTGAAAAATCAACTAACACTTGGGTTCCTTGTTGTGTGACAACTCCTTGAGACCCCAATAACCACATGTGATTGCCTTGAGTGTCGTAAGTAAACCAAAAAACCACAGCCTTACCATCTTCCAGAACTTCTAGTACATAGCCTTCTCCACTTCTGGCTTCGTTATACCAAGAACCAGATACAAGACCAATTGGGCTAACTTCAGGAACCAACAAATCCACATGTTCAGCAAGGTTTAAAGCTCCTTTAACAATGCTAAGTTGCACAAAATTGGTTCTTAATTTTTCACCATCCAAATCAGTAAATAAAGCACTGGCTGTGCGGGAAACATGCTGATAACCAACTGCAGGCATTTCTACACCTCCATCAAAAATAATTTCCAATGAACCAAATGCTTTATGAGAAATTTGACTGGCATCAAAAGCTGAACCAAAAATACCACCGTTGGTTTCATTTAATTCTGGAATGAAAATTCGATTAGCTAAAAATGAGCCCAAGCCAGTATACCACTTCTGATTGCCCTGATTATCATAAGTAAACCACTGTATCCAAACCTTATTATCAGCCAACAAATCATAAGCAAAGCCTTCACCATTTCGTACTGAATCGAAGTACATTCCTGATGGCTGAACCGCTGGTGAGTATTGTGTTCGAGGAGAAACATTTTGTTCGACCGAATAATTAATATCGGTTCCACCTGAGATTAAATTTGAACCACTATCATTATCATAACCTTGCCAGCCACCATTCGACCATTTAGCCACAGTTGCTGGATTTGCATCCAATAGTTGCCCAACAAAATCACTTGAGCTGAGAGCAAAATTAACAAATTCTTCTTGTGTTTCAGGTAAAGAAAATTCGATAACAAAGCTGTCATCTTTATATCGAGCATAAGAATAAAGACTGTCAGACTTTTGATTTAACCATTTTAGGTTATTAAAATAAATACCCGAGACATTCAAAACAGCAATTTCTGGTTGCAATGCAAAATTTGTCTGACCTGGCAAAACAATCACCTCTCCATTATCATTGCGAACGCGCATAGGTTTATCAAAACTAACGATTAAGTTATAAGATTTATTGGTCAACAACCTTTCAGTACTGTGTTCAAATAATTGGCGTGTGTTATTCTCTGCACTATCCCACTGAGCATCATACAGCACTATGCCACTATCTGCTTCTACGATTTGAATGCGAGAAATAGAAGGAACTCCTGCTTGTTGGTACCAAACCACCATTTGTGATGCTGCTAATTGTCGTCGAACCCGCGCAATTTCAGATTCTGGTAAAATAAAACCATCGTAATTATTGTTGCCAAAACCTCCATAATCTACGCCTCCATTTACAGGTTCTATTTCCAAGGTCCAAGAAGGTATTTGATACGTTGTGCCAAAATATTCATCCGTTGCGCCTATTCCTAGGTTTGCAGTATTCGGTCTATTGATATAATTATTATGTTCAGGGAAAGCTCTTTGGTGTTTAGTAAAAGTCGATAATAGACGGTTTTGTAATAAATTTCTTGTCGAATTATTGGTCGTTACTGAAAATAAAACTTTTGAAAAAGAATGGGCATCCGTGTAAGCCCTTAGCTCATTAGTATCCAGCAAATCTAACATTGCCAACCGCGCAAGAGTTTCAGGTTCCGAATGAGCAGAAGCTCCATGATAAACAATCGAACTTGAATTAAACGATGAAAGCTGAGAAGTCGCCCAATAGGGATTGTTATTTCTATTGAGGTCCACTCCAAGCAAATAATCGCTTTGAGATGTGAGAACCTCATCTACATTCAACATATTTTTACGACGCATTCGCCCATCTCTTGGAGCCTGTCCACTACTGTACCAGTTTTGTTGAGGGTAACGCTGAGTTTGTAAAAAACCATCGACATTATTAACTGGTAATGCCATTATTGTGGTGTTTTCTAACAGAAATTGATGCAAACTATGATCATTCGAGTTTTTATCCAATAATTCCATAATTTCAGTTAACAACTCAGGAGACTGCCATTCACGTGCATGAATCGTGCCATTAATCAGCATAACACCTTCTTTAACGCCATAAGGTGTTAAATCATTACTATCACTTAACTTATAAGCCCAAATATCGCGTTGATTTCTTGTTTGACCAACAACATAGCCTGTAATGTAATCGTTATTCATAGCTAAGGATTGGTGCTTAGCAAATAAACCCGCATAAGTGCGAAAGCCATCAAAAGCTTCTGGTGTATCCACAGGAATTGGCACAGGATAACCTAAACCTAAGGTGCCATTTTCTTCAGTCCATGAAATAATAC
>JALWML010000282.1 GCA_027083915.1 Lysobacterales bacterium
CTTTAAAGCTTACAGTTTTTGTGATATGAAATAAATCATTAAAACTTTAAACAAGTTTACTTTGCGAAACTTTGCGCCTCCTTTACGTTCTTCGGGTTACTTAAACAGTGAAGCTGTGGCGTTAAGCCAAAGGATTTAGAACTAAACAATTAACGAGTTAGCTGACACACTGTCGGTGGGCAAGCCCACCCTACGGCAAATCAGTTTTATATTAACTCCTTAATGATACGAGTCAATATTAAAAAAACGAAGGTTCCCAATGAGATTGCCACGTCGTTCCTCCTCGCAATGACCATATTTTTGGGTTATCTCTGCGAAACTTTGCGATTTCTTTGCGCTCTCTGCGATACTTAAACAGCGAAGTTGTGGCGAAAGCCAAAAAGTTTTAATGCGCTTCATCCCAGTTTTCACCTACGCCTGTATCGACTTTTAGTGGGATATCTAGTTTGGCTGCATTTTCCATTAAGTCTTTGACCAAAGCTGTTAACTCTTCAAGTTTTTCTTCGCGAACTTCAAAGACCAGTTCATCGTGGACTTGCATTATCATGCGGATATCTGAATTGTCTTTGATTTTGGCATAGACACTGAGCATGGCTTTTTTGATAATATCGGCGGCGGTGCCTTGCATGGGGGCGTTGATGGCGGCGCGTTCGGCTCCGGCGCGGATTCGGCCATTGCGGTTTTTGATTTCGGGGAAGTATAAACGTCGCCCGAACAAGGTATCGACATAGGCATTTTCTTTGGCTTCTTCCTTGATGGTTTTCATAAACTCGGCGACTTTGGGGTATTGCTCAAAGTAGCGGTTCATGTAGTCGGCGGCTTCTTTACGTGTTACGCCTAATTGTTTGGCGAGACCAAAAGCACTCATGCCGTACATTAAGCCAAAGTTGATGGCTTTAGCAGCGCGACGTTGATCGCTTGAAACTTCGTCAATTTCCACTTCAAAAACTTGTGATGCTGTTCGGCTGTGCACGTCTTGGTTTTTGGCGAATGAATCCAGTAGATTTTCATCTTGGGATAAATGAGCCATGATGCGCAATTCGATTTGCGAATAATCCGCAGCCATGACTTTGAAGCCTTCATCAGCGATAAAGGCTTGGCGAATCTTGCGTCCTTCAGCGGTACGGATTGGAATATTTTGCAAGTTGGGATTAGAGCTTGATAATCTCCCTGTTGTTGTCACCGCTTGATGATAGGAGGTGTGAATTCGTCCTGTTTTTGCATTGATTTCTAGTGGTAATTTGTCGGTATAAGTAGATTTTAATTTGCTTAAGCTGCGATTCTCGATAATCACTTTGGGTAATTCGTGTTCTTCAGCGAGTTCTTGTAGGACTTCTTCTGAGGTTGAGGGCTTGCCTGTCGGGGTTTTTTTGATAACAGGAATGCCTTGTTCTTCAAACAGAATTTCTTGCAGTTGTTTGGGTGAGTTGAGATTAAACTCACGCCCAACTAATTGATAAGCTTTTTTCTCAAGTTCAACAATCTTTTGACCCAACTCATTGCTTTGTTCTTTGAGCTTTTGGCTATCGACCAATACGCCTGTTTGCTCTATTTTGGCAAGGATTTTCACCAAGGGCATTTCGATTTCATCGTAAACTTTTTGCTGACCTTCAAATTTTTTCAATTCCTCTTTGAGCGTCAAATGCAATTTCAAGGTAATATCAGCATCTTCTGCGGCGTAATGTGTGGCTTTTTCTATATCCACACGAGCAAAAGGAATTTGCTTGGCTCCTTTGCCACATATTTCTTCGTATTTAGTAGTTTGTTCACCTAAATACTTCATTGCCAATGTATCCATGTCATGGCGACCATTGGTGTCGAGTACATAGGATTCCATCAATGTATCGTGCTTGTTGGTGATTTCGATGCCATAATTGGATAAGACGTTCATATCGTATTTGAAATGCTGACCAATTAACTCAACCTTAGGATTGTTGATGATAGGAATGATTAAGTCTAAGACCTCCTGCAAATCAAGCTGCCCCTCAATCAGCATGTTTTCATCAACCAAACCTTCTTGCGTGTGACCAACAGGAACATAGGCAGCACTATCGGCTTCATAGGCAAAAGAGATGCCAATAATTTCGGCTTGCATGGAATCCAGAGAAGAAGTTTCTAAATCAAAGGCGACAATCCCAGCCTTCTCGATGCCTTTTAGCCATGTCTTTAGCGTATCTAAATCTTGAATACAATCATAAGTTTTTTCTACCTTTACTTTGTTAACTTCGGTAGGTTTTGTTGCTGTTGTTGTCGCATTGCTGAACAAATCACCTTGTGCACTGCGCTGTAATGACTTGATGCTGCATTCTTCTGATAAACGGTTGAGGGCATCAACATCTTCTGCTTGAATAGTGAGTTTGTCGACATCGCAATCCAAATCCAAATCTGTGTCAATCGTCACTAATTGCTTGGATAATGTGGTGATGCCTTGGTCGATGGCTTCACGTAAATACTCGCCAACTTTGCCTTTAACATTATCAGCATTTTTAATGATATTTTCTAAGGTTTCATGCTCTGCCAACCATTTAACTGCGGTTTTTGGACCAACTTTATTAACACCTGGGATGTTGTCAGATTTATCGCCTATTAATGTCAAATAGTCGATAATTTGCTCAGGCTTTACACCAAATTTTTCAATCACACCGTCAATATCTAAAGTGGTATTGCGCATGGTATCAATCAACATTACTTCATCATTAACCAGCTGTGCCAAATCTTTATCACCCGTAGAGATAACGGTGTTAAAACCCGCTTTAGATGCCATTACGGCAAGGGTTCCCATAACATCATCGGCTTCGACATGCTTGACTTCAATTAAGGGAATGCCAAGGGCTTGAATAATTCTTTTGGTGGGCTTAATCTGCGAACGTAAATCATCTGGCATCGGTGGGCGAGTGGCTTTGTATTGGTCATACATGTCATGGCGAAATGTTTTGCCTGGCGCATCAAAAACCACTGCCATGTGCTCTGGTTTGTATTCGATGAGCATACGGTTTATCATGTTTATGACACCGTAAATCATGCCTGTTGGCTCACCCTTGTCGTTGGATAATCGTTGCAAAGCTGGGACAAAATAAGCACGGTATAAGTAGGCAGAGCCATCAACGAGGTAAAGGGTTTTCTTTGACATAAGTTCTTAAAGGGTTAATAAGTGGGAATATTTTAGCAGTAATCGAAACAAATGTAAGATTTATTCACCTAAATCTGAGCGTGGACGTATAATCTCTAAATCTACCAACAAGCACTATAATAAATGACAAACAATGATATTCTCCGCCGCCTGCGTTATATACTAAACATCAAAGACACCAAAATTAAAAAGATTTTGTCTTTAGTTAATTACCATGTGCCATTACCTCGTGTTGTTTCGTGGTTGAAAAAAGAAGACCATGAAGATTTTACTGAATGCAGCGATAAAGATTTAACGGCTTTTTTGGATGGATTAATCATTGAAAAACGCGGGAAAAAAGAAGGTGCCAATAGTTCCAAAACACAAGCGCCAGCACAAACACCAATCAGACTGAACAATAATCTTATTTTTCTGAAACTAAAGATTGCTTTGAATTTAAAATCTGATGATGTATTAGAGCTATTAAGCATGGCAAATTACAAAATTAGCAGCAGTGAACTCAGTGCTTTTTTCCGTAAGAAAACCCACCGCCATTACCGCGAGTGCAAAGACCAAATCATGCGTAAATTTTTGAAAGGTTTGCAGCTCAAATACACAACAACAGAATCAAGCAAACCACAAGTCAAAAAAGTAGAATCAAAACCAGCATCTCCAAAAAAGCTGGAAGGCACCTTATCAATTTCGACTAAAAAGCCAGTGGATAAAAAAGTAACAAGTAAAAAACCAACTAAATTTAGCTGGTAACTACAGACTTACTAGCTTTCTTCCTTCTTAGGACGAACACCTGCTTTGGCTAGAATTTCCAAATAAAAGGACGTTAAATTTTGCGCGGCGGCTTCATCAATGTATTTGTTGATTTCAGTGAAACCGATGACATTATCTTCTTTTTGGGTTGCACCATATTTGCAATCAAAATCTAAAAAATCAGCGCCCTCAGGCAATTTTTTATTTCGTTCACGGCGCAGATATTTTTTGACTTCGTGCTTAGCAGCATCAATTAAACGCGCGTATTTGATTTTTTCGTGAGTTAATTTAAAAGAGACCTTTGCATAACTCGTGGAACGAGTAAAAAAGTTGTAAAAAACTCCACTCTACAGTAAAAAATTCGCAAATAGCGAGCTATTCGACTCATTTTTTACCTTGATTGGAGCTTTTTTCATTCTTTTTTCCACCGCCCCAGAGTTATGCAAAGGTCTCTAAAAGTTTTTTCATGTTGATTGCTTCAGCCCTGTTAATCGAGCTCATTGTAGAGAAGTCAAAGCGAAGATAATAGCACAATCGGATTAAAACCAAATAAAAGCTGCAACCCTTATGTTATGCGTTGATACTTTTGATGGGCAGAGCCCATCTTACCCATACATCGTATATCTGTTAAGCTAAATAAGGATTCAATTATTCCAGTAGGATGTGGCTTTGCCCATCAGCAGTGTTTGGGATATCTCGATAATTAATCGATTTAAACTAACGTCAATA
>JALWML010000283.1 GCA_027083915.1 Lysobacterales bacterium
CATGAAACGTTCCTTATCAACAATTCTGTTACTTCTTCTGGTTTTTGCAATTTATTATTATTTTAACTTGCAGGATGTGGATATTGAGGTGGTAAAGAACCATCCCGTTAATCAAGTGTCTTTGCAACATTCTGAGACTAAAAATAAAGTAGATAATAAGCAAAAGAAGCAAGCCAAAAGTGAGGTAATCAAATCAAATAGTGTTGACGAACAGAACATTGATACTGTTCAAAAATCTAATGACAAAAAAACATCAGAAACTGACTACATCAGTGCTTACCGTGATTGGCAGTATTTTCAGAATTGTTATACTGACGTTGAGGATTTCTTGAAACAAAAAGACCCATTGGATACGTTAAAGGAGCGGTTTGCCAATAATCCGCGTGAGTCACAATCTGAACCAACGCCCCAGCAAAATATGTATTATCAGCATCATGTGGATATTTGCAAAGGCATGATTGATAATGATGAGGATGATTATTACACTAATATGGAGCGTTTAGAAGCTGAATTTAGACAGATTATTCCTAAGACCGAAGAAGAAAAGCAATTAGAAAAGGCTTTGCTAATGCAAAAACAGTTGCGTCAGTTAATGTTGGATTTTACTTATACCAGCCGGAAAAAAAGTAATTTAAGTTCAGAACGTCTGCAAGAAATTAACAGTCAGATTAATCAAGTAACCCAACAATTATTGACCTTGTATGATGGCAAAGATGAGTTGAGCGAGCAAGAAAATCAACTTTTGTTGCAGTATTCTCAAGAATTGGATGAGTTAAATGGGATGATTGCTAAGAGCCAAGTTGTTGACAACGAGCAAAGTGACCTTATCAATGAACAAATCACTCAACAATTAATTGCCATGGATGATTTTTTGAAAACGGTCATTTCTCCTGATGCTTTTTTAATTATTGCTAGTGAATTGTTTCGCTCAGAATATTACCAAAAAGATTCGCCAGTTTTGGCTAAAATAAAACAAGAAACAAAGATTTGGGATTCGTATTATATTGATATTTTAAATAAAATAACTATGCCCTTAATAGCTTGTTCAATGGATTATCCGTGTGATGCGGATTCGGATTATATGTTGAGTTATTGCCTTGGTCTTCGTGATAGCATGTTTAATCAAGCGTGTGGAATGAATTTGGAAGATTTTTATTTCAACTTTTATATCGGCGCGAATCAACTTAATGATGTGAACACTTATTTTCAGTATATGGTTAACACTTATGGGAAGTAAACGGTTTTTTGCAGTTGTTTTACTGTTGTTGTTAGCCTTTTTAGCATGGCATTTGTATGCTGGCAAAGATGAAAAAATAAATAACGAAGTTAATCAAGTGAAAGAAGTTTCCAATCCTGTCACTCCTGAAGTTCGTAAAAAAAATAAAGCTAATACGGTTAAATTGCAACAAGATTCAGATGTTGAGGTAGTGAAGGATAAAGAGCTTGTTGAAGTTGTTTATGACGATGATCCAGTGGTTAATGCCTCGATGTTGTTAAAAGAGAATATCCTCTGTATTCGACATTTATCGGATGCTAAAAATTATGTTGAATACTTGCAGCGATTTAAAGCGCGACTTGATAAGAATCAGCAAAAATTCTATGAGGATTTCACCCACTATTGTCAAAAGTTAAATCAACAACATCCTGAATACCATTTGACTGATAAAACAAAATTGAATCAACAAAAGAATAATGCACAAGCCACTAGTTTGTGGGGAAAAATTATTAAAGGAGAGCAGCTAGTTGGGGAATTGACTGATTCTGAAATTAGGGGTTTGTTAAGTGCTGGGGATATTAATATTTTGACACAAGCACCACAGTATTTACGTGAGTTTTATCAAAAAGTCGTGCACTGGGATTTAGAAAGTGTTTTGCAAAACCACCAGTATGATTATGTTGAATACATTCAAAATTATGCACATCAACTGTATTTATGTCAGCAAGGTGCAGATTGCTCTGAATATAGTTCAACAATGGTTATGTTATGTTACTTGAATTCAAAAGGCTGTGGTTTGGATTACAATAATTACATTCTACAAGTATTAACCCAAGGGCAGCAAGCGGATATAGAATTGGCTCTTGATTACCTCAAAAGCCAATACAACTAAACTATCTTTTACCTGAAACTATTTTTGGACCAATTTGCGGATTCATCTGAGGATGGTTGAACCAATAATTCACCGCTACAATTATCCGTTCTGAACTTCCCATATAGGTGCTGACCTCATGGTAAACCCATGAAGGGAATATCAATATTTGACCCGCTTGCAATTTAAAGACTTGATGACCATAACCAAAAGGTGCTTCTACCATATTTAAATTTCCTGCATCCAAATAGGTTGAAGCCGCTGTTTGCGGGTGAAAAAAACGGGTGACGGCAGAATCTTCTGGCTCTCCCTCAACAATCCCATCAGCAATGCAATAAACAGCAGACCAAGACGCCATTGGGTGGTTATGATTGGTAAAATAACCACCTTTTCGAGTAATGTGGTACCAAGCATCAGCATAAATATCAAATTCAGCTACTTTACTGCGTTTATATTTATTAACCATACCAATGGTTTCTAGTACACATGAAGTCATGAACTCTTTAAGTTTAACTACGCAGTCTTCTTTCCAAGTAAATAAATCAAAATCACTCTCAAAAACTTGATCAGAATCAACTGAATTTCTCATTGGGTTTTTGTATTGTTCAGTCTCACGGCTTAAAAATAAAGTTTTTAAGTCTAAATTCATTTGTCCACAATCAGCCATGAAAGAAGCACCAAATGGTACTGCAAAGGCGGGAACTATTTTAACTTCAGGTGGCTTGTTCATAAATTTCTCTTACTCTTCAATACTAACGTGTAGTTTTTTGCCCAACAAAGATTCCATTGGCATTGGCCACCAACCCATATCAGAAACCATTTCAAGCGCTTCATCAGGAGTTTTCCCTTTATATTTGACCAAATAAGCGGCCCATAATTGCGAGGCACGGTGTCCAGAGCGGCAATGCAATAATATCTTGCCATCGGTGTTTTCTAGAGCTGCGGCAAATTCTGCTAACTTTTCAGGAGAATAAGGGTTGTCTTTACCGCCAATTGGAATGAAATTATAATCAATACCTGCTTTTTTTAATAAATAATCTTCATAGAATTTTAGTTCTTTCATCTCTTTTGGTGTACGCATATTGATTACTTTGTCAAACCCAGCAGCCTTAAGAGTGGCAAAATCTTGGTATTGAGGTTGAGGACCAATAAAGATATTATCGTGTTGAAATAACATTTGAGTATAGACAGGACGCTTAACAACTTTTAGTTTTGGTTTGGCAACTTGAGCCTGTGCATTTATGGCAACTAGTGCTGCAAGTATGAGAATTAGTTTTTTCATGTGTTTTCCTAAATGATCTAGTTAGTGCCTGACCGAGAAAGAAGTAATCTACTGCGGCAAAGCTGGATTTGACCAAAATTTTCCATTATTCTCGTCAAATAGCCAGCTATTCTCCTCAAATAATGAAATATTTTGCTTCAAACCAGACTTTCCCTCGTTACGATTCCTTTCTCGGTCAGGCACTAGTTAAAAAATAAGTGCAGCCATCTTACGGCGTAATTGAGAGACTAATTTGGTATCATCAATTAAGTTAAATGCACTAATTAAGCTCTGTTTTATCTCGTTTTTTTCATCTGCATTAGCTTCCGATAAGAGCTGTAATAGTCGATTTATTCCTTGTTCCGGGTTGACCGAAACAGTTTCATCAATAGCTTGTTGTAAGGCTGTGTTTTCACTTTTTTGCCCTTGTTGAATCAAATCTAAAATTATTTCAATTGTTTTTGCTTCGTCATTTTCTTGCTCATCGCTACTTAATTTTGCAAAAGATGTGATAGCTTTGTCCACTTCACCTTCTTGCAAATAAATTTTAATCAATAGTAATTTGCCATGCAAAGAACTTTCTTGCTCTAGGTAGGGAATTGCATCCAAAACTTGACCTTTGTTAATTAAATCCATTGCTTTTTGCATGGCATCTGAGGTTTCTGTCTTTTTGTCAGAAGAGTTTTCTAGATGAGGTTCAAGTAATTTTCGAATTTCACTTTCAGGTTGTACTCCCATAAACTGTTCAACAATTTCTCCATTCTTCATCAATAAAACAGTTGGTAAAGAGCGAATGCCAAAGTTCATGGATAATTCTTGTTCTTTATCGGTATCAACCGTGGCTAAATATACCGAGCCATTTAATGAATCTACAATTTGATGCAATAAGGGCATTAACTGTTTGCATGGTGCACACCAGTCAGCCCAAAAATCAATTAAAACAGGGGTGCTTTTAGATTTTTCTATGACTTCTTTTTCAAAATCATTTGATGAGACCGCTTTGATAAATTCAGACATAACAATTAACCGTTAATCTTCTTTTTTGTAATAAGGGTTTTCGCCTGTGGAATGGTCGGTACCATCCATTAGTCCTTTTAATTCCGGGAATGCACGCAGTAATTTACTTTCCATACCCATAGATAATGTTTGCCCTGCCATGCCACAACCATTACAGCCGCCTCCAAATTCGATAAAAGCATATCCATCATCAATGCTGGCTAGTTTGGCAAAACCACCGTGCAT
>JALWML010000284.1 GCA_027083915.1 Lysobacterales bacterium
AAGGGCGAATAGGCTTAGACCAATCATAATAAAATCAAATAGGTGAATTCATAATATAAATTGGCTTGCCTATGATTTCACCCTGTTGGGACGATAAGAAATCCTCATCTCTGCATCATATTATTTTATGCGTATCATCCATGATACTTACCCACATACGTGGGCTAACGTGAAAATTCTTTCCAGAAGAATTTTTGAGATAGAGTGACTAACCCTACAATAATATTCCTTGATATGAGAATTTCTTATCGTCCTGAATTACGGTATTATACCGCCGGGTTAATAAGGTTAGACAAAATCTCCCCATAAACTATGAATTGCTGCCAAAATTGCAGGAGCCATGGTTTCTGTTCTTAAAATTCTTTGTCCAAACTGAATACCCTGTAATCCACACGCCATGAGTAGTGAAAGGTCATTTTCGGACCAACCGCCTTCTGGACCAATAGCAACATCAAGTGTTTGCCATTTATTTTGTGCAATTGTTTGGATGGTTGGTGACTCATTGGGCTCTAAAAATATTCCAGTGTGCTTAGAACTAGCATATTCTTGTATTGATAGTGGAGCACGTATGTGTGGAATATCAACACGAAAACTTTGTTCACAGGCACTGATGCTAATGTTTTTCCAGTGGTTGAGTTTTTTTTCTAGTCGTTTGTCTTTTAATTTCACTTCACCAAATTCACTGGTGATGGGTTGAATAGTGGTTATTCCCAATTCGGTGGCTTTTTGAATGGTGTAATCCATTCGTTCGCCCTTGCTAATACTTTGTACCAAGGTAATGTTTAGCTTTGAGGGCTTGATAGGTTCAATGATTTCTTGTAAATGTATCTCGACTGATTTTCTATCAATAGCCGTAATTTGTGCTTTATATTCTTGCTTTAAGTGATTGAATATTCGTAAATAGCGACCACACTTAATTCTTAGTACATTACGAATATAATGGGCTTTTTCATCGTTAATTGTAATTGTCTCATTTAAGGACTCGGTAAAGGGATAGTAAAATCGGTGTAATCTCATGAGTGAAATTGTACTGCCAGAATTAAGATTTAGCAATTTCAATAAATAAATAATCCACATCTTGCTTTGTTGATTACTCGGGCATAAGCTATAATTAACTTTTTAGTTCTAAACAATTGTATGAAATCAAATATTCAGCACGGTTTTACCCTTATCGAAATCTTAATCGTTGTGGTTATTTTAAGTATTCTTGCCATAACTGTTGTTCCACAATTTCTTGATCAACCAGCAAAAGCTCGAATTGCACGTGCTCAATCAGATGTGCAGCAACTTAAAACCGCCTTAAGTATGTATAAACTGGATAATTTTACTTACCCATCTACTGCTCAAGGTTTGAATGCTTTGGTTTCAAAACCCAGTGGACAACCCTTGGCTAAGAATTGGAAAACAGGTGGTTATATGGAGCGTATGATTAAAGACCCGTGGGGCAATGATTATCAATACCTAAACCCAGGCAATCACGGTGCTATTGATATTTATTCCATGGGAAGAGATGGTCAGCCGGGCGGTGAAGGAGATGATGCCGATATTGGTAATTGGTAACTTACCCAAAATCCCCTAGCGCATGTACTCCACTAACAATAAAGGCTTTACCCTAATTGAAATATTGGTTGTTGTTGTGATCATTTCAATATTAATGGCATTGGGTGTTCAAATGATTAGCTCTGGTTCTGTTGAAAGGAATTTACAACAACGTGGCAAAATTTTAAAATATTCCATTCAATATGCCTGCGACCAAGCCACATTTCAAAATCGAGCCTATGGTATAAAGTTTTATTCAAATGCTTATGGCTTCAATCAATTTGTTAATAACGAATGGGTAGAGGTTATCTCTGATCAGCTTACAACAGTTAAATTAAATGATGGCATGAAGTTTGCCTTATCTATTGATGGTCAAAAGGTTGTATTAACAGAAGATAAAATTGAAATTCCTCAAGTTAGTTGCGATGCCACAGGTCGTTTATCACCTTTTGAATTAACTATTTCAGATACCAATGACATGCACCATTACCAATTGCGTACAACGGATTCGTGGGAAATAGAAGGTCAATGGCTGGAGCAAACGGTTCATTAAATAAAATGATTAAGCTTTCAAAACAATCTGGATTTACTCTGCTTGAAATTATTGTTGCGCTTGCCATATTGACCATCGCTTTATCGGCAATTGTCACAGTTGGTTCAACTCGTGCCGAAACCTTAATACAATTGCGCGAAAGGAATAGAGCTTTAATTGTTGCTAACAATATCATGCAACGTTATACCTCAGACAATCAACCCGTTTCGGTTGGTATTATTGATGGAGTACAAGAAAATGGTAAAATTGCATGGAAATGGCAGCTCAATGTGCAACCGACTAATAATGAGTATATTTATCGTTTGGATGTTAAGGTCAGTAAAAGCTCTAATTTTGATTACGCCATAGCAAGTTTAGTGGGGTTTAAATGGCACTAATTAAAAACAACTTTAGACAAAAAGGCATGACTTTATTAGAAGTATTGGTTGCCATGACATTAATGGTGGTGGTTTCGGCAATTTCTTTTGCGAGTTTAAATGGATTAATTAATGCCAAACAGCAAAGTGATGTGGTTGCTGATAAAATTCGTCAAGAACAGTTAACCTCTTTACAACTACATAAAGATGCTTTGGGGTATATAAATAGATCGGTTAAAGATGAATTTGGTAACCTCAAGCCTGCTTTGCTGGGTCGATATTCTGATATTGAATTTAGTCGAAACGGCTACGTAACTGGTCTTAATAATCAGCAATCAGAATTACAGCGAGTTCACTGGTATCTCCAAGACCATGCACTTTACAGAAATCATATTAGCACAATGGATTTAGGAAACTTTGCTCATTGGCACAAAAGAAAATATCTGGATGAAGTAAAAGAGTTTAACATAACTTATAAGAATATTGCTGGTATTGAATCACGCCAATGGCCAGTTGCTAATAGTTTAGTACCAATAAAAACCATACATATTTTAATCGTTATGGATGATGGCACGAAGCTACGTTATGAAATGGGTGTATTTCATTGAAGTCAAAAAGAAAACAAAGTGGAGTAGCATTGTTTGTGGCGTTGTTAGTGGTCACAATCGCAACCCTGTTGGCAACCGAGATGTGGTTTAGAAACTCTTTAGATATTGCTAGACAATTTAATAGTCGTTCAGTCTATCAGGCGAGTTATTACAGTCAGGGTATGTTATTGTGGGCACGTGATATTTTACGCCAGGATTACGAACAAGAAGCCGGTTTTGATAGTCATAATGAAGGATGGAATCAGCCCATAGCAGGTATCGAATTGCCTGATGCCATGCTCTCAGGCAAACTAATCGATTTTGATAGTAAGTTTAATCTTAATAATTTAGTTATAAAAGGACAGGTGAACACATTAAGTGTTGATTATTTTAAACGGGTTTTATTGAACTTAGAAATGGACAGTAGTTTAGCTGATAAAATCATTGATTGGATGGATGTTGATCAAGTGCCATTACCACAAGGAGCAGAAGATACTGTTTACTTGTCAAAAAATCCTTCTTATCGTACTGCGGGGCAACCTTTTGTACATATTTCTGAACTCAGGCTTATTGAGGGAATTGATGCAAGGATTTATCAACGATTAATTAATTATGTGACAGTTTTGCCGGTGCAAGGAACACAACCAACGACAATGAATGTCAATACCATGTCGACACTATTACTAAAGTCGTTGGATGTAACAGTCACCACCAAAGATGCATTGATTTTATTTAGTGAAGGCTCTGCTAGTATCAAAACACTAAGGGATTTTTATAAACAACCTGCAATCCAATATTTAGGGCTAGATAGTGAGGCGAAACAGCTAGATAAATTGATTTCAACAAAAAGCAACTGGTTTCAAGCTCGAGTTGATGTACAAATGGGAGAATCTCTTTTCACCCAATACGCCATTCTTTTTCGCCCCAATGCTTTGGCTACCATAAAACAATTATCTGATACGCCATTTATTCCATAAGGAAGCCCTGAAGGGCAAGGCATCAAACATTCATCTGCTTTGCTGAAATGTTTAAATAGGGAATAGCCCTGATTTTTCACATTTCAACTCGCAGCTAAATACTTGATGACTTGCTGAGGAAATCTCTATTTGTTAGAGTTTCCTTAACATTTGTTGAACTCTTTAAATAGAGTCGTATAATTCACTACATGACAGAAAATACAGCCATAAAAGATTACCAAGAACTTAAAGGTGAATGTGCCCCAGTTTTTTATAAAGAAATTGAAAAGTTCTTTGCTAAAGGAATGCTGGTGTTAGTAGCGGATGAATTAGATATCATCGATGTTGCGCTGGCTATTCAGGCAGATAACAACGAAATTATGCAAAAATGGATAGCTCAAGAACTGGTTGTTAGGGTACATGATGAACACGCCATTAAATGGAGCAAAACTAATGAACCTTTAATGGCAATAACAGCCGTACCATGGGTTTTGGTACAAGAAATATCTTAGCATAATTGACTCAAATCAAAGTAAAGCAACTTGCATCTATCTATAATAAATTAACCCTGCGACATAATACCGCAATTCAGGA
>JALWML010000285.1 GCA_027083915.1 Lysobacterales bacterium
ATAATAATGTGGGAATGAAATTATGAAATTAGCAAAAATATTAGAAACTATTGGTGAGAATACTTCTTTAAAAGAGTTTGATACCTTAGAAGAGTTGTTAGCAGAGTCAGAAGTTGAGCCCAAAATTATAAATGAAATCATTGCTAAAAATTCAAATTTGGTATGTGGAATGTTTCCAGAACGTGATGTTCCAGATGAAAAGGAACAAGAAGATGAGGATGAAGATAATGATGAAGATAAAGAAGTAAAATAGAGCTGATGGGGAATATTTAATATTTTTTTTAGAAAATGGAATTAAAAAACCTTAAACTTTTGGTTTTAATTTTTGTAGTTTTTTTGGTTGGATCTACATTTCAAGTAGATTCATTTGAAGTTAGTGAGGAAGAAAATGAGACTAGTTTTAACAATATAAACTATTTACTTTCAAAAACGGACAGTTTAAGAACTAATAATGCTGAGCAATTTTCTAAAAATCTAGAAAAATTAACTAAGCTTAAAACTTCTTTTGATAATAGTCAATTATGCTACTATGGATACTTGGTTGCATTTAAACAAGGGTTTGAAGGTCAATATAAGGATGCTAAAAGTTTGCTTCTAAGTTTACTTGATGAGTGTGCTGGAGATATTGATAATCTTGTAAGAATTAATGCAACACTTTCAACTGTGTACGTGATTTCTAATGAATATGATCATGCAATAGATAGTTTGGACTATACCATTGAACACATCAATGATGTTCATACTGCTGAACTAAAACAAATTGTGTATTCATTAGCGATGTTGGTTTATCGCATGGTAAATCAATACGATTTAAGTTTAAAATTTACACAATTATTAATTAATGATAATCCATCAGATGTTTTATTGTGTAAAGCTCTTTCAAATAAATACCGTATTAAACTAAAGAAAAGTGAAGTTGATTCTAGTGCGATTGAAGATACTATATTGCAATGTGAAAAGAGTGGTGAGATAGTTTATAGTAATTTAATGCGATTAGACTGGATAGATTTTCAGTTAAATAAAAGTTCATTTAGCAATCAAAAGTTAAAATCAATATTAGCAGAAGTACATAGTTATGAGGAGGTGATTATAAATACTAATTACACCAATTTAATTAGTATTAAAGATGGTTTGTTAGCGAAAATATATTGGAAGATGCACAGGTTTGATGAATTTTTACACTATGCTAAAATGACAGTTGAGACTAGTAAAACACTTGGTAATACAAAGCAAAAAATTGAAATTTTAGGATTGTTAGTTAAATATTATCAACAAGTAAATGACTATGAAAGAGCCTTTTTGCATCAGAAGGAGAAAAGCGAGGCAGAGATGTTGCATTTCAATACTGAACAAGCCAAAACAATGGCATTTCAAACAGTTAAACACAATAACTTAGCAAAAACACATCAAATTGAGTACTTAAACAATCAAAATAAATTATTATCTCTAGAAAAAGCCTTAACGGAAAAAAAATCAACTAACCAAAAGCTAATCATATTGTTTTTATTTTCATTAATAGGCTTTATGGTGCTTTGGGGGTTTCGTAGCCGTAGGGTACAAAATATGTATAAGCATTTATCTGAAACAGATAATATGACTGGTATTTATAACCGTAAAGGCTTTAAAGATTTTTCTGAAAAACTTTTGCTTCAGTCTAAGAAAGAAGGGCGGCCAGTTGCAATGGCAATTTTTGACCTTGATAGGTTTAAGCGCATTAACGATAAGTATGGACATTTAAAAGGCGATTGGGTTATAAAAAAGACAATCACTCAATGTCAATTGGTGCAAAATGATAAGATTACTATTGGTAGAATTGGCGGCGAAGAATTTGCCATAGTAATGAGAGATTCAACCAGTGATGAGTTGTCAGAATTTGTCGAGGAGTGTCGATTAATGATAGAAAATATTGATTCGAGTGCCACTGGCCATGATTTTGTTATTACCGCAAGTTTTGGAGTGACATCAACAAATGCCTCTGGATATGTCTATTCAAAACTGTTATCTGATGCAGATCATGCCATGTATGATGCCAAAACTTCAGGGCGAAATATGGTTATTAATTACAAATATAATCCAATTTAGAGTGTCTTAAGTCACTAAAACTCTTTTTTAAGTAATTATTGTATTCAAAGTCAATAATTGCTTAACTCTCATGCCATTTTCAAGTATGATGCGTCCTCGCAATATTTGTGAGTGCTTCGTTGTGCGCGCAAATTTATAAAAAATTAAATAAGAATGAACGATTATGACAGATTTATCAAAATATAGAAATATAGGAATTTTCGCTCACGTAGATGCCGGTAAAACAACAACTACAGAGCGTATTTTGGCGTTAACAGGTAAGATTCACCAAACAGGTGAAGTACATGATGGCGAAGCAACAACCGATTTCATGGATCAAGAACGTGAACGTGGTATTACTATTCAATCAGCAGCAACTAGTTGTATGTGGAAAGATCACCGCTTAAACATAATTGATACTCCAGGTCACGTTGACTTTACTGTTGAAGTTTATCGTTCATTAAAAGTACTTGATGGCGGTGTTGGTGTGTTCTGTGGATCTGGTGGTGTTGAGCCTCAATCAGAAACTAACTGGCGTTATGCTAATGACTCTGAGGTTGCTCGAGTTATTTTCATTAATAAATTAGACCGTATTGGAGCTGATTTTTACCGTGTAGTTGATCAAGTTGACAAAGTTTTGGGTGCTAATCCTTTGGTAATGGTTTTACCAATCGGAATCGAAGATGAATTTGTTGGTGTTGTTGATATACTAACCCGTGAAGCTTATGTATGGGAAGATTCTGGTAATCTAGATTTTAGCATTCAAGAAGTTCCTGCAGATATGGTAGATAAAGTTGAAGAATACCGTGAAAAGCTTATTGAAACTGCTTTAGAACAAGACGATGAGGCATTGGAAGCTTATTTAGAAGGTGAAGAACCTTCAATGGAAGTCATCAAAGCTTGTATTCGCAAGGGTACAAATACAATGGACTTCTTCCCAACTTATTGTGGTTCAGCTTTTAAAGATAAGGGTGTTCAAAATGTATTGGATGCAGTTGTTGATTATTTACCTAGCCCAACTGAAGTTAAGCCTCAACCAGAAGTAGATTTAGATGGTAATGAAACCGGTGAATTTGCAATAGTTGATGTAAACCGTCCATTACGTGCATTGGCATTTAAAATTATGGAAGACAGATTTGGTGCCTTAACTTTTATTCGTATTTACTCAGGTAAAATGGATAAAGGCATGCAAGTTTTGAATACCTTTACTGGTAAAACAGAAAGAATCGGTCGTATCGTAGAGATGCATGCGGATGATAGAATTGAACTAGAAGGTGCACAAGCCGGTGATATTGTTGCTGTATTGGGCATGAAAAATGTTCAAACAGGTCATACATTATGTGATCCTAAAGATCCTGCAACGCTTGAGCCAATGGTTTTCCCTGATCCTGTTATCTCAATGGCTGTTAGCCCTAAAGATAAAGCGGCATCTGAAAAATTGTCCAATGCTATTGGTAAGATGATAAAAGAAGATCCGTCTTTCCAAGTTGAAACTGATGAAGATTCTGGTGAAACTATTCTTAAAGGCATGGGTGAATTACACTTAGATATTAAGATTGATATTCTTAAACGTACTTACGGTGTTGATGTTGAAGTTGGTGCTCCACAAGTTGCTTACCGTGAAGCCATTACTCGTAAAGTTGAAGACACTTACACGCATAAGAAACAATCAGGTGGTGCAGGTCAGTTTGGTAAAATTGATTACATCATTGAACCAGGTGAAATAGGTTCAGGTTATGAATTTGAATCGACAGTTACTGGTGGTAATGTTCCTAAGGAATATTTCCCTGCGATTGAAAAAGGTTTTCAATCTTTAATGGAAGAAGGTGTTTTAGCAGGATATCCTTGTACGGATATTAAATTTACCATTACTGATGGTGCTTACCATGCTGTGGATTCATCAGCAATGGCATTTGAATCAGCAGCAAAAGGTGCTTACCGTCAGTCTATGCCAAAAGCAGCTCCTCAGTTAATGGAGCCAATTATGTCAGTTGATGTATTTACTCCAGATGATCACGTTGGTGATGTGATTGGTGACTTAAATCGTCGTCGTGGTATGATTAAATCTCAAGAGCCTGCAGCAACAGCTGTTCGCATTAAAGCAGATGTGCCATTATCAGAAATGTTTGGTTACATCGGTTCATTACGTACAATGACATCGGGTCGCGGTCAATTCTCAATGGAATTTTCACACTACAACCCTTGTCCATCCAATGTTGCTGAAGTTGTTATTGCTGAAGCAAAGGCACGTAAAGAAGCGAAAAGCTAAAAAGTAATTAGATGTTAACCTGTGAAGGTTAATAATAATTTTAAAATTAAAGCCCAAGAGTTAATTTCTTGGGCTTTTTTTGTTTTAAATATTGTGCGAGACCTTTGCATAACTATGTGGCGATGGAAAAAAGAATGGAAAATTTGCCAATTGAGACACGAAATGCAGTCTACTAGCGCGCTATTAGCAAATTTCGTAACGATAAGTGACGGATTTTACAACTGTTTAACACGTCACACTAATTATGCA
>JALWML010000286.1 GCA_027083915.1 Lysobacterales bacterium
TGATGACAAGCACGTTATTATTTATGAATTTTTTGGTTACAAGTGCCCTCATTGTGCCAATTTTCAACCCTATATGAAGTCTCTTCATAAAAAGCTTCCACCTTATGTAAAAGTTGTCCGCGTACCACTGGGCTTTAGTGGTGCTTGGAAAGTTTTGGCTCAAGGTTATTATACGGCACAAGTTTTGGGTGTTTTAGAAAAATCCCATCAGGCCATGTTTGATGCTATTCATAAACAACACAAAAAGCTACGATCTATCGAAGATGTTGCTCAATGGTTTGCAGATAATTACGGCATTGATAAAAATAAATTTTTAGAAACGGCTGAATCATTCAGCGTTGATAGTATGATTAAAAAAGGCAACAATATTGCTGTTAAGGTTAATGCAACACGTACACCAAAATTAGTCATAAATGGGAAATTTATGCCAGATGCTAGCGCTATTGGCGGTTATGACGGGCTTATTGAGTTAACTTTAGAGCTTGCCGAACAAGAAGCTCAAAATATGGGTTTAAAATAACAACTTTTTACGTTATCACTTTATGCAGCAGGGGGTTTCGCCTTATAATACCGAGATTGAAATAACAAATTCGGTTAGGAGTAAAACAGTCATGAAAAAAGCTATTGTTATAATGTCTTTATTTTTTGCATTAAGTGCCAATGCTGGTGATGCAGAAGCAGGTAAATCAAAGTCGGCAATGTGTGCCTCTTGCCATGGTGCTGACGGTAATAGCACCAATCCAGTTTGGCCAAAATTGGCCGGGCAACATGAGCAATATATCGCCAGAGAACTATCTTTATTCAAAAACGGCCAAAGAAAAGCAACGGTTATGGGTGGAATGACAGCTGGCTTAAGTGATACTGATATGCAAGATTTAGCTGCGTACTTTTCTTCTCAAAAATCAAATATTGGTTCTGCCAATCCCGATTTAATCGAGACTGGCAAGGCTATTTATCAGGGTGGCGTTGCTAAATTGAAGATTCCAGCTTGTATGGCATGTCATGGCGTATCGGGCAAAGGCAACCCACTATCTGGTTATCCAGTGCTTGCAGGCCAACACGCAGCTTATACAGAACAAAGGTTGCTTGCTTTCAAATCGGGTGAAATTACTGCAGATGATGACAATGGCAAAATAATGGCTGATGTTGCTAAATACCTCAGTGATGCAGAAATCAAAGCTTTAGCAAGTTACATTCAAGGTTTATATTAATTTTTTACAGGGTTTAATTATGAAAAAAACAATCACTCTTTTATTTGTTTTTGTGTCTTTTATGGCATTTTCTCAGCCTGAAACAAAGGCTCAAGCTCCTTATGAAGAAGGATTACACTATACACTTTTAGACCCTGTTTTTGATACTGAAACCAAAGACCAAGTCATTATCTATGAATTTTTTGGCTATAAATGCCCACACTGTGCTCATTTTGAAGTATTAGAATCTCCATGGAAAAAGACACTGCCAAAAAATGTAAAGTTAGTTCGAGTTCCTGTCATATTCCAACCAGGCTGGGATGTTTTAGCCAAAGCTTATTATACAGCTGAAACTATGGGCATTATTGAGCAAACACATAAAGCCATGTTTGATGCCATACATAAAGAGCATATAAGATTTAGAACCTTGGAAGATGTTGCCAATTGGTATGCTGAAAAATTTAATGTCGATAAAGATGCATTTCTTTCCACCGCAAACTCATTCATGATTGATTCAAAAATTCGTCAATCCGATAACATGATGCGCAAAATGAAAATCACCTCAACGCCTTCCATTATTATTAATGGTAAATATGTGCCAAATAAAAAAGTACTTAAGAGTTTTGCAGGAGTTCTGGATTTGACTAGCTTTGTTGCCAAAAAAGAAGCTAAAGCAATGGGGTTAACTCAATAATGCGTATTTTATTATTAACTTTGTTTCTCTCTGTTTTTTTAATTTCTTGCGATCAAGATAAGCAACAAAAAAATACAACGGAAAACCAAAGTAATCAAACTAATGTTATAGAACAAACCTCTGAAGCATCAAATACTTCACAAAATGCTGAAGAAGAATATAAATTGGGCGTGGATTATTTTGAACTCCCAACTCCTTACCCAACTGAGAATGAATCACAAGTTGTTGTCTATGAATTTTTTGGTTATACCTGTCCTCATTGCTTTCATTTTGAACCTTTTTTAAATAAATGGTTAGCTAGTAAACCAGATTATGCAGTTTTGACAAGAGTACCACTAAATTTTCATCCTTCTTGGTCAATTTATCAACAGGCATATTTAACAGCTCAAACAATGGGACTTGTTGATAAAACGCACAGTCAATTATTTAAAGCCTTACACGAAGAACACAAAAGATTTCAAACAATAGATGAACTAGCTTCGTGGTATGAAGACCAAACAGGAGTAAATAAAGATGCCTTTTTAAGTACGGCAGAATCATTTATATTAGATTCAGCACAACGTAAGGCGGATAATATTGGCTTTAAAATGCAAATATCTGGAACCCCTAGCTTAGTTGTGAATGGAAAGTATAAGGTTTCAAATAAAATTAAGGATAAGAATAAAACAATAGAAGTGTTAAACTACTTGGTTGAAAAAGAAGCCGCGTCAATGGGGTTAGTTTCTAAATAAGAAATAGAGTTGAACTAAGAATTGCCCTAGTTCAACTCATGTAATTCGTTATTTTTCCAACAAATGCAGCTTGTCAATTACATCTTCCCAATCTTCTGCATCCTCTGGGGCATCCTTCATGTTGGTAATTACTGGCCATTCTAAAGAAAGCTCTTCATTAATCTTAATAAACTGCTCTTGACCTTCGGGCAAATCATCTTCAGGATAAATGGCCTCAATTGGACACTCTGGCTCACATAAAGTACAATCAATGCATTCTTCAGGATCAATAACTAAAAAATTTGGCCCTTCATGAAAGCAATCTACTGGACAAACTTCCACACAATCAGTGTATTTGCATTTAATACAAGCTTCAGTAACCACAAAAGTCATTTAATTCTCCAATTTTTCTTAATAAATGTTAAACTTGCGTTAAATAGGATACAGGGAAACAATAAATGCTTTTAGATGTATTCATAACGCAGTTCGCTCATTATCCTCTTATATTAGCGAATGGTAAAGTAATAAAATAGTGAGTTGTCGAAAAAATTGTCAAAAATCAAACTTCAAAGCTACAATCAGTCCCAACACGGTATTGATACTGATAAAATTTCACCATCAGCTCAAGCCATTATAATAAAACTTCTTGAAAATAACTTTCAAGCTTATATTGTTGGGGGAGCCATTCGTGATTTATTATTAAATAAGCAGCCAAAAGACTTTGATATTGCTACCAATGCTACTCCCGATGAAATAAAAAACATATTTAAACGCGAATGCCGAATTATTGGGCGTCGCTTCCGATTAGCACATGTTTATCATAACCGCGAGATGTATGAAGTGGCTACATTCCGTGGCGCACATGAACAGGGTGAACGAGAATTAAAAAAAGGGCAAATTGTTAGAGATAATATTTTTGGCACAATTGATCAAGATGCTATAAGACGAGATTTCACCTGCAATGCTCTATATTTTGATATTCAAAACGCTAATATTTTAGATTATTGCCATGGTTATAAAGATATTTCTAATAACCAACTTAAGTTTATTGGTAAAGACCGCACACGTATTATTGAAGACCCTGTTAGAATGATTCGTGCGATAAGGTTTCAAGCAAAATTAGGCTTGCGAATGTCTGATAAGATCAACCAAGCCATGAAATCTGAGTACCAAACTATTGCCAATGTTTCTCCTGCTCGACTCTTTGATGAACTAATTAAACTGTTTCATTGTGGCAATGGCATAGAAGCTTACAGGTTAATGAAGCAATATAACTTGTTCCAATATATATTTCCAAAGATACACTCTGCAATTGATTACAACACACACAGCAAAGCCTTCCTAGAGCGCGCTTTTAACAGTACGGATTTACGAATTTCACAAGGTAAAAGCATTACTCCAATATTCCTCTTCGCTTGTTTCATGTGGCCTTTTGCAAGAGACATAATTGACCGACTGGAGAACAAGAAAGTACCGCTTTATGAAGCGGTCAACACGGCTGCCAATGAAACATTTATTGTTGCACGCACGCGCTTAGCAATTCCTAAAGTTATCCAAATAGGGATAAGACACATATGGCTATTGCAATATCGTTTTTATTCGATGAAAGGTAAAAAAGTTTTCTCCACACTTGAACACCCTCGTTTTAGAGCGGCTTATGACTTTTTATTGTTGCGTCGCTCAGAAAGCCCAGAACTAGAAGGCTTGGCACAATGGTGGACTGATATTCAAAAACTATCTGCGCAAGAACAAAAAAAAATAATTTTTCCTCCAAGAGTAAAAAAAATCAAGCTTAGTGCTAAATCACATTGTTGCTACCTTGGGTTGGGAAGCAATGTTGGTAATTCGCAAGACAATATATTAAGAGCTATCCAATTAATTGATGAATCAACCAACCTGAACTTACAACAAACGGCCAGCATGTACTTAACAAAGCCCTGGGGCAAAACAGACCAACAAAACTTTGTTAATACAGTGA
>JALWML010000287.1 GCA_027083915.1 Lysobacterales bacterium
TAAGTACTGAAAAGAATCAACGGATATTAAACCTGTTATCACAACAGCTTAATAAATTGGATCAAATTGGCCAATGGTTTGGTGATAAATTTAATGCTCAATTTGAAAAGCTCAAAAATATTCTTTATTATCCGCTAGCTTCCTTTGGTGACACCGCTTTTACTTTAGCTATTTTATTTAAAGTTTTACTGTATATTATTTTAGGATTTATTTTCTTACGTATTTTCCGAAAATGGTTAACAGCATTTCTCACTAAAAGAACAAAACTATCTGAAGGTGCATCGCACTCAATATCGACCTTAATTTATTATCTGGGTGGCTTTCTTGTCTTTCTTGCCGCATTATCCGCGGCGGGTTTTAATCTAGGGCAAATGATGATTGTGTTTGGTGCGCTTGGTGTTGGTATTGGTTTTGGATTACAAAATATTGCTAATAACTTTATCAGTGGTATGATTTTATTAGTGGATAGAACCTTAACTGTGGGTGACTCAATTTCTTTAAATGATGGCACTAATGGTAAAGTAATCAAGCTTGCTATGCGTTACACCGTAATACGTACCAATGGTGGTTATGATATTATTGTTCCCAACTCGGAATTGATAGCTAATCGCGTAACATCCATGACATTTGATGATAATTATTTACGCATTGAAATTCCTTTTGGTGTTTCTTATGATAGCGATCCCCAACAAGTCAAAGAAATTACCTTAGAAGTGGCTAATAGCGTTAAGCATACTATCAATCGTGAAAGTCAAAAATCAGCCGTGTTATTTACTGGTTTTGGTGACAGTTCTCTGGATTTTGTACTGCGCGTTTGGGTCTTTATCTATGACAGGTATCGTCCTTATGCGATACGAAGTGATTATTATTTCAAACTATTCAAGGCCTTTAAAGAAGCTGGAATTGAGATACCATTCCCACAACGTGATTTAAATATTAAATCTCCTAATCAATTGTTATTTAAGCCTGAAACTGAAACAACTGATGAAACGGTAAAGAAAGAAGATGAAGGGTGAATGAAGGTTAGGAGTGGTTTAATTTAACTTTTCAAGAGCTCCGTTTTGGTATAGTTGTTTAACCAGGTCTTTGTCTTTAGTGTTGAGCTTGTGTAAGTCATTAGCAAGAATTTGTTTGTCATTGCACAACAATTCAGCCAATTTCAGACTGCATGGATGACTGTCTCCATTTATAAACAATGTTGTTTCTTTATCAGTGAAGTAACAGGCTTTTGTGAATGAGTTCAAGTACAAGCCTTTAATAGAGTCAATAGCAGATGATTGCTTAGTTTGATTAAACTCATGAAAAATATTTCGGTAACTACTGAGGTATTGACCTAACCATTGGGTAATGTTTTCACTATCTATATTATCAACAATGATTTTTTTAACTTTTTCAATATCTTGTTGTGTGATTTGACCAATTGCGGGTTGTTGATTAAACTCAGGTTCTTCAAAACGATTATTCTCGGAAAGGTTTTGTGCAATATTGTCGATAAAATCGGTTAGCAGTTCGGCAACCGATGGTGTACGCATACCTATTGAGCAGGTCACACAATCGTCACTGGCAGCAATGCCATAATGAGCCACTTCTGGCGGGAGATACAAGACATCTCCAGGGTTTAATGTATAATCTTCATCTGCATTAAACTGATTAAGCAATTTGAGTTCAACATCGCTTAATAATTCGGGATTATAGATTTTACTGTGCCCAAACATCCATTGGCGTTGACCTGTTACTTGAATCAGAAAAACATCATAGTGATCAGTGTGAGGACCGACTGTACCACCAATTGAGCCTGTGCTTATCATAATATCATCAAAAATCCAGTTTCTAATGAAATCAAAATACTTTAAAATTTTCTGGCTGTCTGGATGCCATTTATCAACATCTGAAACCAATAAATTCCATGTAAAATCATCAAGTTCTGTGAAATCTTCTTTTTCAAATGGACCAATTTCCACATCGTACTCTGTTTCAGAATTCTTAGTGACAATGCGTGACTGGATGTCTGGATGACAACTCAGTTTGATTAATTCTTCTTTGTTGGGAAGAAAGCTTAACTGTTGGGAAGTAAAAGCGTCCTTAAATAAGAAAGGTTTTTTATGCCAATACTCATTTAGGAAGTTTTCCTTGCTCAGTGTGGTTTGTTTAAATAAGCTTGGCTTGTTCAACGGCATATCCAATATAATTAGCGGGTGTGAGCTTTAATAAGTCATCTTTGGCTTGTGTGGGTATACTCAATGACCTTATAAACTCTTGAATCACTTGTTGGTCTACTTGAGTACCACGAGTAAGCTCTTTGAGTTTTTCATAAGCATTGGCGACACCGTAACGGCGCATAACTGTTTGAATAGGCTCAGCAAGTAAGACCCAATTTTTATCTAAATCATCTAACATAACCTGTGGATTGATTTCTAATTTACTTAAGCCTTTAGCCAGTGAAGACCAAGCGATTAAGCAATGTCCAAAAGCAGTGCCCATTGAGCGTAACACTGTGGAATCCGTTAAATCGCGCTGAAATCGAGATATCGGTAGTTTTTCTGACAAATGCTGAAACAACGCATTGGCAAGCCCGAGGTTTCCTTCGGCATTTTCAAAGTCAATTGGATTAACTTTGTGAGGCATTGTTGATGAACCAATTTCGCCTGCAATGAGTTTCTGTTTAAAAAAGTTTAGAGAAATATAGCCCCAAATATCACGGCTTAAATCAATGAGAATGACATTGGTTCGAATCATTACATGAAACAACTCAGCGATATAATCATGAGGTTCGATTTGAGTCGTATAAGGGTTAAAATCAAGATTGAGGTCTTCGACAAAATTTTGTGCAAATTCCATCCAATCAATATTCGGATACGCAACTTTGTGTGCATTATAATTACCCACAGCACCATTGATTTTGCCAAGTATATCAACACTTTCCAATTGTTGTAATTGTCTTTGAATACGATAAACTGTATTGGCAAATTCTTTACCCATGGTTGTCGGTGTTGCAGGTTGCCCATGGGTACGCGACATCATAGGAATATCAGCAAAATCATTTGCCAATTTTGATAAATCCTCGCTCAAATCATAAAGCATTGGCATAATGACCATATCGCGACCTTGAGAGAGCATTAATGCATAAGATAGATTGTTGATATCTTCAGATGTACAGGCAAAATGAGTAAACTCGGATGCTTTTGAAAGCACAGGATGTCCTGCTAACTTTTCTTTAATAAAATACTCAACAGCTTTGACATCGTGGTTGGTCGTTCTTTCTATTTCTTTAACTCTAAGGGCATCAGCCTCATCAAAATCATCATGTAGTTGCAACAACCATTGAATGTCATCTTCACAAAGTGGAGTTAATTCTGTAATTTCTGGTTGATGGGATAAAGCAATCAGCCAACGTAACTCTACAAATAATCGATTTTTAATTAGACCGTATTCACTGAAAATATCTTGTAAATCAGCAGTTTTACTCTGGTAACGCCCATCAACTGGGGTAATCGCTTTAATCGGTGATGCAGTCATGATTCTATGTTAGTATGGAGTTAGGTGAATTATACTTGAATGGATTGAATATTGTCTAATTTATTGATATTCCAATGTGCAATTGCCACATTCCAAAACTCAATAAGTGATTTTGGTTTATTTTTAAAAGGTTTTTGCAAGAGAATATTGTGTGCAACAAGCAGTGTTTCTAAGGGGTCTGCTTGATTTATTTCTTTTGCAAAGGTCTGTTTACTTAGTTTTTGACCTGTATTGTTAACAAGTATTGGGATGTGGGCATAACTAGGTTGTTGGTAATTAAGTAAGTTATTGAGGTATATTTGCCATGGTGTTGAGTCAATTAAATCAATTCCTCGAACAACATCAGTAATGTTTTGAAAAGAATCATCCACCACAACAGCAAGTTGATAGGAAAACAGACCGTCTTTACGTTTCAGCACACAATCACCGCAATCATTCAGTAGATTTCGAGCATAGATGCCTTGAATTCTATCCTCAAATGTAAGTGTGCTATCAGGTACTTTTAGGTTAATGCTATAGGGTTTTTGCGGTATTTGTTTTTGATTTCTGCATTGATGCGCTTTAATACTTATGCTTTTGAGTTGACTGCGTGAACAGGCACAATTATAGGTATGTCCATTCTTAATAAGTTTATCTAAAGCCCTTTGATAAGCTTTTTGTCGTAGTGTTTCTGACTGAAAAACAACATTATTATTTATTTCAAATCCAAAACGAGTCAATGTTTTGATAAAACTTTGACTGGCTCCTGGTACTTCACGAGGGGGGTCTAAGTCTTCAATACGTAACAACCATTGACCATTGTGCTTTTGTGCTTCGCAATAACTGGCAACTGCAGCAATGAGTGAACCCATGTGCAGTTTACCCGTTGGAGTAGGTGCAAATCGACCTATGTAAGAATTATTTAGAGACATTTGCATAACTATTATAACGAGTAAAAAATGATTAAATTCTCCAACTTTTCGCCAAAAAATTTGCCAATAGCGGGCTATTACCTTCATTTTTTGACTCAATTTGGTAAATTTTCTCTATTTTTTCTTTCGCCATATAGTTATGCAA
>JALWML010000288.1 GCA_027083915.1 Lysobacterales bacterium
GGCTAATGGTCTTACTTTATACACCCGAGCCTGAGCTGGGAAAAATTATGCCTGATTTTAATTTATTAGGGGTTGATAACAATTGGTGGACTATGGAAAATTCCATGGGAGAAAATGGATTGGTAGTCATCTTTATGTGTAATCATTGCCCATATGTTAAATCAATTCAGGAACAACTTGTAAAAGACGCATTGGCATTGAAACAAATTGGTGTAAATGTTGTTGCTATTATGTCTAATGATGTCAATGATTACCCAGAGGACTCTTTTGAAAACATGAAAAAAGTTGCCAAAGAAATGAATTATCCTTTTCCCTATTTATTGGATGATACGCAAGAAGTAGCGAAGAAATATGGAGCCGTTTGTACACCAGATATATTTGGGTTAGATCATCAAAGACGGTTGCATTACCGAGGTAGACTTGATTCTGCTGGTCGAGAGCGAAGTGAAAAAGAACTACCCAGAGACTTAGTTAATGCTATGCAAGAATTGGTTGAAAGTGGTAAAATCAGCTCTCAACAAATCCCAAGTATGGGATGTTCAATTAAGTGGATTAACGATTAATATATGACAAAGCAATACCAATCAAGTGACATTGAGGTTCTTTCTGGACTTGACCCAGTTAAACGTAGACCTGGGATGTATACAGATACTTCAAGACCCAATCACCTTATTCAAGAAGTAATAGACAATTCTGTTGATGAAGCATTGGCTGGGCATGCAAAAAATATCAAAGTAACTTTACTAGAAAATGGTTTTATTGAAGTTTCAGATGATGGTCGGGGCATGCCAGTTGATATTCATCCAGAAGAGGGAGTTTCAGGTGTTGAGTTGATTTTAACAAAACTACATGCAGGTGGTAAATTTTCAGATAAAAACTATGCGATATCTGGTGGTTTACATGGAGTAGGGGTTTCCGTTGTAAATGCTTTAACCGACAGACTAGATGTATGGGTTAAACGTGAAGGTAAAGAATATAATATTGCCTTTGAACATGGAGAAATGGTTTCAGAACTATCAGTTGTAGGAACTGTTGGTCAAAAAAATACTGGGACAAGGGTACGTTTTAAGCCCGAAAAACAATATTTTGATACGATTCAAATTTCGATTAGAAAATTAAAAAGGCTGCTTAAAGCTAAAGCTGTTTTGTGCCCAGGGCTTTGTGTTGAGTTTCGAGATGAAAAAAATAAAGACTTTGAAAAGTGGCACTACGCAGATGGACTACAGGAATATTTTTTAGAGTCATTGCACCAAGCGTTAATTATTCCTGAGGAAGGATTTCAAGGAACCAATACTGTAGATGGAGAAACCGTTGATTGGATTGTTAGTTGGAAACCAGATGGTGAAGTTTTAACAGAAAGTTATGTCAACCTTATTCCAACGGCACAAGGTGGGACACATGTGAATGGTTTGCGTACAGGTTTAACAGATTCTATTCGAGAATTTGCTGAGGCTCACAACATGTTACCTCGTAATTTAAAACTAGCCCCAGATGATGTATGGGATAGAGTGAGTTATATTTTATCTGTTAAGATGAAAGACCCACAGTTTAGTGGACAAACCAAAGAACGTTTATCCTCTCGTACAATTGCATCGATTGTTGCTAATTCAGTTAAAGATTCCTTTGTGTTATGGTTGAGCCAAAATGTAGCACTAGGTGAGCAAATCGCTAATATGGCAATCGAGAAGGCTCAAAATCGACTCAAACAAATTAAAAAAGTGGTGCGTAAAAAAGTTACTGCAGGACCAGCATTACCAGGTAAGTTGGCGGATTGTAGCTGCCAAGATCCAATGATGGGTGAAATATTTTTGGTGGAAGGGGATTCTGCAGGAGGATCTGCCAAACAAGCCAGAAATAGGGAATACCAAGCGATTATGCCACTTCGTGGTAAGATACTTAACACGTGGGAAGTCGAGTCATCGCAAGTCATGGCATCCCAAGAAGTCCATGACTTAGCTGTGGCTATGGGAGTTGATCCTGGGAGTACAGATTTATCAGGGTTACGGTACGGAAAGGTTATTGTATTAGCTGATGCAGACTCAGATGGCTTGCATATTTCAACATTATTATGCGCTTTGTTTCTCAAACATTTTGAAGCACTGGTTCGAGCAGGACATATCTATATTGCTATGCCACCTTTGTATCGTATTGATGTTGGTAAGAAAAAATTCTATGCACTTGATGGTCCTGAACGTGATCAAATTCTAGATAAAATTGAACGTGAAAAACTAAAAGGGAAGGTTAGTGTAACACGATTTAAAGGTTTAGGAGAAATGAACCCAATTCAGCTTAAAGAAAGTGCAATTGATCCTGATACACGAAGGCTTTTACAGTTAAATATTGAAGAAGGGGATACAACATTTCAAATGTTAGATATGTTGTTATCTAAGAAAAGAGCAGCTGATCGCAAAGCATGGTTGCAGGATAAAGGCGATTTAGCAACTGTTTAAAATTTAAGAGGAATTCAAATGACCGATAAGACAAATTACAGAATTGAAAAAGACAGCATGGGAGAACTACAAGTCCCTAGCAATGCATTATATGGTGCTCAAACACAAAGAGCTGTTAATAACTTCCCAATTAGTGGTTTAACCATGCCAAGGGAATTTATTCGCGCTTTAGGTTTGATTAAAGAATCTGCAGCCAATGTTAACCATTCACTTGGATTGATGTGCGAAGAAACGGCTCATGCTATTATTTCAGCGGCACAAGAAGTGCAGTCAGGAGTTCATGATAAGCATTTTCCTATTGATGTCTTTCAAACAGGCTCGGGCACAAGCTCAAACATGAATTGTAATGAAGTAATAGCTCATATTGCTCATGTTCACCCAAATGATGATGTTAACATGGGACAAAGCAGTAACGATGTTGTCCCAACGGCAATAGCTGTTAGTTCGGTGTTAAATGTGCGAGAAAAGTTATTGCCAGCACTAGAGCATATTGAAGCAATTTGTCGTGCTAAAGCACTTGAGCTAGAAGGAATTGTCAAAACAGGACGCACACATTTAATGGATGCTATGCCGGTCACCTTCTCCCAAGAATTAACTGCTTGGGCTGACTTAATTAAACGTAACCACCAAAGAATTAGTGCTGCGGCCAAGCGCTTAAGTTATTTGCCTCAGGGTGGAACTGCTGTAGGAACAGGTATCAATGCTGATCCTCATTTTGGGATAAAATTTGCAGCGCAGTTAACAGCTAAGACAGGCACATCATTTCATAGTATGGATAATAAGTTTGAGGGTATTGGCTCACAAGATAATGTTGTTGAATTATCAGGGCAACTTAAAACCTTAGCCTCGACAATGATGAAAATTGCTAATGATTTACGTTGGATGAATTCAGGGCCATTAGCAGGTATTGGTGAAATTGCATTGCCATCATTACAACCCGGAAGTAGTATTATGCCTGGCAAGGTAAATCCTGTCATACCTGAAGCAATGGCGATGGTTTGTGCTCAAGTAATAGGGAATGATTCCACTATTACAATAGCAGGGGCCTCTGGTAACTTTCAATTGAACGTGATGTTACCTGTGATTGCATTAAACATTTTGCAAAGCACTGATATATTATCAAATTCAATAAAATTATTGGCTGATAATGCTATTAATGGATTTGTAGTCAATAAAGAAAATGTGGAAAATTCAGTGAGCCGTAACCCAATTTTGGTGACCGCCTTAAATGCGATAATTGGTTACGATTTAGGTGCTAAAATTGCTAAACAAGCTTATAAAGAAGGCAGAGCTGTTATTGATGTTGCATTAGAAAATACAGAATTAAGCCGTGAAGAGCTTGAAAAATTATTAGACCCCCTTAAACTGACACATGGTGGTTTGGGAAAATAAAATAAATAATGAGAAAAATTAAATGAAAATAATAAAACCAAACCATAAAATCATTTTATCCCTATTGACATTAATGATTTCACTAAACGTGCTGTCAATGCAGCAACCTGAACAAAAAGCAATTAATAAAAAAGACATTGTTGATGAAATTGATCGTTCAGCAATTGAGGAAAATGAATCTAGTGAAGTTCCCAAAATTGATAATATGATTCCAGCATTTGAAATGCCCAATTTCAAAGCTAATGTAGAAGGAAGCAAGAAAAATGTTAGTTCTTCTCAAGTAAAAAAATCTAAAAAATACAAACCATCAGTAAAAAAACAAAAAATAGTTAAAATAAAAGATAGCCTCGTTAGTTTTTTTTTTATCTGAGAACTATAGTCGTCCACTTGTTTTTCCACAATTTAATCGCATTATAGTAACCAGTCCATGTTCGTTGAACATTTTCAAATGAAAAAAGACCAATATAGAATGATAAAACATAAAATTAAACTACCAATGATGATAAGCAGTAAAGTTGCCCTGTTTAGTGCCTTACTTATTATGGGGGGCTGTCTTGGCAATCCACCGAGTGGTGCCACAATTATCAGTGAGGCAAATGCCAAGGAAGCGCCAAATCAGAAAGCGATTTCACCGGTAGCGATTGACCATCTTACGCCTCGTCATTCCTATGAGCTAAAAATCATTAACAC
>JALWML010000289.1 GCA_027083915.1 Lysobacterales bacterium
TTTGTTTTTAATTAACTCTGGGTAAGCATCACCCATCACTTCAATAAGAGGCGTTAATATTTTATAGAAAAAGGTTTCATTAGCACCCAATTTATAACCGTGTCGGATAGCACGACGAATAATTCGGCGAAGTACATAGCCTCTGCCCTCATTTCCAGGCTGAATCCCATCACTTATCAAAAAAGAACAAGTTCGAATATGATCTGCTATGACTTTTAAAGACGGGCTGGTTAAGTCTTCTAATGATAACAGCTTACCAATATATTTTATAATATGCTGAAACAAGTCAATATCGTAATTATTGTGCTTACCCTGCATTATGGATGTAATACGCTCTAATCCCATACCTGTATCCACACAAGGTTTAGGCAATGGTAACAATTCACCATCTGCTTGTTTATCAAATTGCATAAACACTAAGTTCCAAATTTCGATGAAGCGATCACCATCTTCCTCCAGCGTGCCAGGTGGACCTCCGGCTATTTCTTCACCGTGATCATAAAATATCTCACTGCATGGACCACACGGTCCAGTATCACCCATTTGCCAGAAATTATCTTTAGCACCAATACGTAAAACCTTATCCTTTGGTACACCTATTTTTTCAATCCATATTTTTTCTGCCTCATCATCTTCTTCAAAAACAGTAACTAATAGTTTTTCTTCTGGCAGTCCCATGACATTAGTTAAAAAATCCCACGCAAACGCAATCGCATCCTCTTTAAAATAATCACCAAAACTAAAATTGCCTAACATTTCAAAGAAAGTGTGATGCCTAGCGGTATAACCGACTTCATCTAAATCATTGTGCTTTCCACCTGCACGCACACACCGCTGCGAACTGACTGCTCGCGTATAATTTTTCTTCTCTGCGCCCAAAAACATGTTTTTAAACTGAACCATACCAGCGTTCACAAATAACAAAGTTGGATCATCTACAGGAATGAGAGAAGAACTAGCTACTTCTGCATGTTGTTTAGACTTGAAATATTCTATAAATTTTTGACGAATTTCTGCTGTACTATACATAGGTGTTATGATTGTTAATTTAATAATAAGGAATTCTAAGTATTAATAGCAAAAATGTACAACTTAATTTTTTATAAAGCAAAAAAAAACCTCAAGACTTAATTGAGGTTTTATTTAGATTTTATTGAATAGCAATAAATAGTTTACTTCGAAAGCTTGCCATTTTTGATAACAACTCTATCAGAACCACTTGCATCTATTTCACCAACACCGTCGACTTTTATCGTGCATGATGAACTGCATATACTTCCCTTTGTTGTTCCACCACTAATTGAAGTTGACATCGTTGACGAACTGCCCTTTACTTTTATGTCATAACTTTTACTGTCTTTGTTTTGTAAACTCACTGCGTGAGCAAATGAACTGATTAAAACTAATGATATTAATAATTTCTTCATATTTCCCCTTAACTTTTTTTGAGAGCAATAATAATAAGCATAATTAACATTAATTACAAGTAAGAATGCACCGCTGAGTATAAATGTGAATCAGTTCACATTTACAAGGCTTTTCTGGGTGGCACAAATAAATTACCCGCTATTAGCCCTACAGCCAAGGCTACTGCTACCAAAAGTGCTGAAAAAGCCGTTTGTACACCATCTAGGGTTTGATTGTCCAACATCGCTTCTAAAGATTTGAAACCTATACTTCCTGGAACCAACAACATTACACCAGGAATATGCATAATTGAAGCAGGTTTTGTAGTAATCCATGCAAAAATATTACCTGCTATCGAAACGGCTAAAACAGCCGCAAAAGATGAAAACGGTGAAACCAACCACATTCCTGCTAATTTTGAACCTAAGATAGCAATAAATGATGTCAACAAAATCCACTTAAAGTCTGAAACTTTTGCATTAAATAACACAGTGAAAGCAGAACTAATAGTAAAAATTGAAAGAAATACAAACCATTCTGGTACAGAAGTTAATTTATGGATTTCAACAGTGCCATACAAACCAATAGCAATCATATAACCTAGTGCTAAGCCAAAAGAAAGCAACAAAAAAGTCGTCACAGCACCTGCCATTCGTGCACTACCTGAGACTAAATGACCTGTTGAGAGCTCTCTTATGGCCGTAGTGATACCAAGACCAGGAACCAAAATTATTAATCCTGACAAAGACACAATAAAGTGATCAATACTTTTGCCGTAATAACTTATAGTCATGGCTGTAAAACCCACTGCAGTGGCAGCAATTGGTGTAAACAACAAAGACAACTGTGAATGTTTGGAACTAAAGTGAATAATTAAAGCCGTTAACCAGCCCATCATCAAGGAAACACCAACATCAACCCAACTACCTTTAAACAAACCAGCAAGACTCGCCGAGGCTAAACCAATAGCAAAAATAATTAATCCAGAACTGTAAATTGGTTTAGCATCACGAATACGCTTAATTTCGTCGTAAGCATCTTCAATATCAATCTTATCATCATGAATATTATTAATCACACCACTTAAATCTGTGATTTTTGCCAAATCAATATCTTTAGGAGATGTTTTTGTCATGTAGGTACGTTGAACCTCTTCATCACCAAGAGTCGATAACAAAACAGTAGGCAAAGAGAAAAAAGCTCCTTCCATTTCAAATTTATCTAATAAAACTTCCATCGAGCTTTCCAAACGATGGGCAGGTGCGCCTGATTCTGAAATGGCCTTACCCATTTTCAGTAATAACTTAGCTTGTGCTCGGCGCTGCCCTCGCGTTAGTCTTGTCATTGTCTCATGCCCTTGAATACTTAATTAAACGGTAGAATAATAACACAAATGCAATTCCCGCATAAATTAATGGTTCTAGAAGGTCATTTTTTACCAGCCATAAAAAGTGCAAGCACGCAAGAATTGTTATAACATAGATACTTTTATGCAAGGTTTTCCACTTTTTCCCAAGTTTGCGAATCATTTTTCTATTAGAAGTAATCGCCATTGGTACAAGCAACAACCAAGCAAGAAACCCAACAGTAATATAAGGACGTTTAACAATATCCTCCCATAAATGCGCAAAATCAAATCGCAAATCCAACCACACATAAACCAACAAGTGTAGACTCACATAGAAAAAAGCATACAAACCAATCATTCCACGCACTTTAATAAACCATGCACTTTTAGTCATGTCCTTTAACGGTGTCATCATTAGAGTGAGTAATAAAATTCGCAGTGACCATAATCCCGTGTAATGCAAAATATACTCCACTGGATCAGCCGTTAAATCATCTTGTGTTCCACGGTAAAATAGATTTACAATTGGCAATAACAGTCCAATAAAAAGTAAAGGTTTAAAAAATTTCATCTCGTCTAATAAGTTCAAAAGAATGCATTTTATAGTAGATAATAAATATCAACCTCACAAAAGTATAAAATATCCTTAAATGAACACAATATAAATGCATTTTTTACGTTCAGGAAAAATTCAGCCACACTAAGTAGACTTAAAAGCGTAACATTACAGGAGAACATCCATGAACAAGAAACATTTAATTTATACACTAATTACAGCAATTGTTTTCAGCACTGCGAGTTATGCTAACAATCGACATGAAAGAAATGAGTCACACCACTCTAATCATCAGTCGAAACATAGCTATAACAACAGTCACAATAATCGACATGATAGTCGACATAACAATCGTCACGAGAATAGAGGTCATCAACGTAATTATAATAGCAATAAGCATTATAGTAATGGCAATGCTCCATTTAGCACTTATGGTTATAATCAACCGTATCGCAATAATTACAATTACCGAAACCGTAATCGCAATAAAAATTACCGCCAGTACAAAAGACACCAAAACTACAATAACAACTATAGAAGGTATAATAATTACAATAGTTACAATAACAACTATTATAATAACTATCAACCCTATTATCAGAGTCAATATACCTATCGTCCATTACGCGGCTTAGGGCACTATTACACAGATAATAATTATGGCTATGGTCACTGGCACGATAATAACTGGTGCTCAATCCAGCACACTCAGGATTATTATTACGACTATTATTCAAATTACCCTTACCAAAATGGATGGACATTTGGAGACGGGGACTTTGGGATAAGTTTCTATATTAATTAATAAACCAGAATTAAAAAGGCAAGGATGCCTTTTTATTTTTTAACTCTCAGTATTTTGCTTAAGGAAATTCTTTTTAGCATCTAAATACTCCAATCGCTTCAAAAATGCTTTCGACATTTGCTTCTTAAAAAACCAACCAATCAACCCGCCGACTATTGGCGTGGTAATTGTAAAATTGGAATACCAATCCACTCGTGTTTGGCCATTAACTTCAGTAAAATCTAACCAACCCTTTTCATGCACTAATGGCTGTTTGGGTATAGTTTTAATAATTTGATAAGCAAAATGTTTATTGACTTCAAAATCAACTATTTTTTCTTCAAAAGTTAATTTAGGGGCAATAACTCTCCTGATAGCACCTGTACCATTTGGGTCTTCTTCTCCTAACTGAATCATTTCACACCTC
>JALWML010000290.1 GCA_027083915.1 Lysobacterales bacterium
AACTTGATACCATGCCTTATATTGTCATTATTATTGATGAGTTTGCTGACATGATGATGATAGTGGGTAAAAAAGTGGAAGAACTTATTGCGCGTTTGGCACAAAAGGCTCGAGCTGCAGGTGTTCATCTTATTTTAGCAACGCAAAGACCATCGGTCGATGTTATTACTGGATTAATAAAAGCCAATATTCCGACTCGAATTGCCTTTCAGGTTTCATCCAAAATTGATTCTCGAACCATTTTAGATCAAGGCGGCGCAGAACAATTATTAGGTCATGGCGATATGTTGTATTTACCGCCGGGTAAAGCCATTCCTGAACGCATTCATGGTGCCTTTGTTGATGACCATGAAGTCCATGGAATTGTTAATTACCTCACGACTCATTACCAAGCAGAATACAAAGAAGGCATTTTAGATGAAGTGCAATTAACAGATGATGGGCAAGAACTCAGTGCCACAGGGATACCACAAGCCCCTGCTAGCGATGTTGATGAATTGTATGACAAGGCCGTTTTTGTCGTCACAGAATCACGAAAAGCATCTATATCCTATGTACAAAGACGACTACGGGTAGGCTATAATCGAGCAGCGACAATTGTGGAACAATTAGAGGAAAATGGAGTCGTCAGTACGGCGGCTCACAATGGAGCTCGTGAAGTTTTGGCACCTGCACCTGTTTCAATGGATGATGATATTTAGTTTCTATTCAGCATGTTTGCGATAGAATGACCGATATTTAACGAGGATTGATTATGAAAATCAAATTGACAACAGTTTTAGCACTATTATTTACACCGCTATTTTTAATGGCAGCAGAAACAACAAATCCAGCAGAGAAAATACTCGATAATGTGCGTAAAGATTTAACGGCACTTGCTGCTGATTTCGTTCAATACGAAACAGATGCAAACGGTGTAAGGTCAGAAGAATCGACAGGTAAGGTTTGGCTCAATGCACCAAATCAATTTAAATGGGAATACCAAAAGCCCATTCCGCAATTGATTGTTGCCGATGGTAAACAGGTTTGGGTATATGATGAAGATTTAGAACAAGTCACAATTAAGTCACAAAAAAGTAAACAAAATCCTATTTATGTTTTACTCAATAAGGAACAGACCGACAAACATTATACAGTTAATTTAGTTGAAGAAGTTCAAGGAGATACCCTTGCTTGGATTCAAATGTTACCAAAACAACCAAATGATGATATTAAAGTTGTTTGGTTAGGAGTTGAAAAAAATAATTTGGTTAGCCTGAAGTTACAAAACCAACTGGATAATGTCGTGGTTTTTGAATTTTTAAATGTAAAAAGAAACCCTAATTTAACCAAAGAATTCTTTAGCTTTAAAGTACCTAAAGGTGTTGAAGTATTAAGAGATGGCGTTGATATTGGCGAGTTTTAAAGTTAATGCAACCGCTGGCAGATAAGCTTCGACCTAAGGTTCTTGCCGACGTGGTTGGACAAAATCATCTAACGGCAAGTAATCGACCATTTGCCAAAATCGTTGAAAACAACCACTTACACTCGATGATTTTGTGGGGGCCACCTGGAACAGGAAAAACGACTCTAGCTCGTATATTATGTGAACAAACCAAGGCCCAGCAAATAAACCTCTCAGCTATTCTTTCAGGCGTAGCTGATATTCGAAAAGCTATTAAACAGGCTGAAGAAAATCGTAACATGGGCATGGCAACAGTTCTGTTTGTGGATGAGATTCATCGTTTCAACAAATCTCAACAGGATGCCTTTTTACCGCACATGGAAAATGGCTTAATCACATTGATTGGAGCAACGACTGAAAACCCTTCTTTTGCCTTAAATAACGCCTTGTTATCTCGCTCACGGGTTTATATTTTGAAAAGCATTCAAGCAGATGATTTATTTGTGTTGTTAAAAAAAGGGGTAGCTGAAACACAATTAAAGTTATCAGAAGTACAAAAGAACCAGTTGATTCAATCAGCAGATGGTGATGCCCGTCGATTACTGACTTTACTTGAAATCTTATCGGATTATTCAGTTGACGGAGTCGTTGAAGATGAAGAGGTTGCTTTAATCATCTCTGGTCAAGCCAGAAGATTTGACAATAAAGGCGACGTATTTTACGAACAAATTTCAGCACTGCATAAATGTGTGCGTTCATCCAATCCCGATGCAGCGTTATATTGGATGAACCGAATGCTCGATGCGGGTTGTGATGCTCAATACATTGCTAGACGACTATTGCGCATGGCAAGTGAAGAGGTCGGCAACGCTGATCCGCGGGCATTAACCTTGTGCTTGGATGCGTGGGAAACTTGGCGAAGATTGGGTTCTCCTGAGGGAGATTTAGCCTTAGCTCAAGCGGCTGTCTATCTGGCGAGTTGCCCAAAAAGTAATGCCGTTTACACAGCTCATAATCAATCATTAGCCGATGCTAGAGAGTTGGGTTCATTAGAAGTTCCCATGCATTTGCGAAATGCTCCGACTAAATTAATGAAAGAAATGGGTTATAATAAAGGCTACCAATACGATCATGACAGTAAAGACTCAGTTGCTTTCTCACAAAAAGGTTTTCCACAGGAAATGGGCGAGAAAGTCTATTATCAACCCAAACAATCAGGTCTTGAAATTCGGATTGCTAACAAACTTGAAACTATTAGGAAAAAGCGAAATGTTTAAACATATTTTAGTTGTTGGCGCCGGCGGTGCCCTAGGTGCTATTTTGCGTTATTTGAATGCGAAACTTTTTACCCATATTTTCGGAACACCTCTGCCATGGGCAACTTTAATCGTAAATGTTGTTGGTTGTTTTTTAATGGGAGTTGCTTATATGTATTTATTAGATAAGTTGCAAGCCTCAGATTCTTTGCGACTTTTTGTCATGATGGGCTTTTTAGGTGCTCTAACAACATGGTCTACTTTTTCAATGGAAACAGTCCTCATGTTGACGTATGGTGAATACATAAAAGGATTTACCTATCTTTTTTCGACATTTGTTTTGTGTTTTTTAGCTTTTTTTGTGGGAATGAAAATAAGTCAATAAAATTATGAGTTTCCAGATAAAGTGTATTATACTGTATAAAATATAATTAAGAGCATTAGGGAAATCATGCACCGTCTCATTCTGATAAACACTCAAAGCCAAAATGATGTAAATCTTTTTTACATCAATCTATGGTTGTGGGAATATGAATGAAAAATATTCTAGTTCCATATTTTATCAGTTTTGTTAAGTTTTCTTTTGTGCTTCTTGGTTGCCTAGTAGTAAATTTTGAGGTTTACTCTCAGGATATTAATTCCACATCATCAAATCACAGAAAAGTCAGTATTGGAATATTTAATAATCCACCATTATCTTTTACAAATTCTAAGGGCCAATATGAAGGGTATGTTATTGACGTTATTGAACGGATTGCCAAGGAAGAGGGTTTTGAGATTAAGTGGGAAATGCATAGTTGGCATGATGTCATTGAAAAAATTAAAGCCAAAGAATTAGACGTCATTACATCTGTTGCTTATACAAAAGAACGTGCACAGTTCATGGAATACTCTCAAAATAACTTTTTTGTTGGCTGGACACAAGTGTTTTTGCCAATTGATTCAGCTATTGAAAGCTTCTTAGATCTCAATAATAAAAAAATTGCAATTATGAAAGGTGGAGTAAATGGTAAGCGATTTATGGAGCGTTGCCAAAAGTTTGAAATCAAATGTCATAGTGTGGAGGTCAAAAGTTACGAAGATGCATTTGAACTTTTAGTAAAAGGTGATGTGGATGCAACAGTTGCAAATAACTTAACGGGAGTATGGTATTCGAATAAATTAGGCGTTTCAGCAAGCTCTATTGTGTTTAATGCCACAAAAGGATTTATTGCTATTCCTAAAGGATCAAATCCTACATTTTTAACTGTATTTGATCAATATATCACGAAGTGGAAACAAGAAAAGAACTCTTTCTATTACCAATCCCAATCAAAATGGCTTAGACCAAAATACGAAGTTAATCAATCTAACAACATTTGGTACATAGTTGCTGGATTAGCCTTGTTTTCTTTTTTAACTTTTTTTGCAGCTTTAGTATTCAAACGTCAAGTTGCACGTCGGGCAAAAGAGATATCCGTAAGAAATGAGCAGTTTAGTCAAATTATAAACTTGGTACCTCATATTATTTATGTTGCTGATGAGAATGGAAATATTCTCTTAGCTAATAACAAAGCCAGCCAATATTTTGGTATGACCCAAGATGAGATAGAGCGATGTAGTATCGAAAATTATAAAAAGCACCAGTACAATAACACAAGATTTCTAAATGATAACCAATTAAGTCAATCTTTGAGTACGAGTGAATTCAACGAGATTACAACAAAAGACTTTAGTGATAATCAATACACTCTTCTATTATCTAAAATGCCGTTTACCGGCATGAGAAAGAGTCACAAATCTAACGTCATTGTAGCTGTAGATATTACTGAAATAAAAGAGTACGAGAAAAAAATAATTAACCTAGCTCACTATAATCAAGTGACAGC
>JALWML010000291.1 GCA_027083915.1 Lysobacterales bacterium
GTAAGCGCTGCTGTTAATGTAGTTTTACCGTGATCAACGTGACCAATTGTTCCCACATTCACATGCGGTTTGTTGCGTTCAAATTTTTCTTTAGACATTGCTGTACTCCACTATGTTTAAATGTTTCGTTTTAATGCATCTTCCTTAAAACTTTAAATAATTAATATTTTTTTGAGCAAAAGCCACACCTAACATGGTGCCCATAACTGGAGTCGAACCAGTGACCTCTTCCCTACCAAGAAAGTGCTCTACCGACTGAGCTATATGGGCGCACCTAAATAGCTTTGGAGCGGGTGAAGGGAATCGAACCCTCGTAGTCAGATTGGAAATCTGAAGTTCTACCATTAAACTACACCCGCACAGGCACTTTTTACACAAAACAAAAAACAGGCCATCTGCTGACAACCTGTTCTTTCGAATATGGTGGAGGGAGGAGGATTCGAACCTCCGAAGTTAGAAACAGCAGATTTACAGTCTGCCCTCGTTGGCCGCTTGAGTATCCCTCCGGCTCAAATAAAGCAAGGCATTTTCACGGAAAGTTCAACCCATGTCAACCTATATTTTTATTTTTTTCGCATTTAATCTATTAGTTAAGTATTATCCATTAATGGCTGCCAAAATTCACGCTTACAAGCTTGATATTCAATTCGATTATTATCATATAAATAATCACAAAACTCAAACAAACGCGCAAACCTTAAAGCCGTACCAATCAACTTCTCAATCACAGCTCTATCTTGACCAGATAAATACATTAACATTTTCTTCTTCATAACAGAATCAATGCTTTCCCAGCCTGAAAAAAGAAGTTGAGATACACTCTCAATAACCTTCCTTTCAAACGGGGCGAGCATTATAGCTTTATTTACCGACGGATTGAAATCATTTTGTTCAATTTTTTTAATTTGTGCCAATCCTGAATAATAATACGGCCAAGACGGTCTTATTTTTAACAAACTTAGATAAGTTTCACTTATTTTTTTACTATTCTTAAGTGACTCTTCTTTAGATACAGACAAAAAAACCCTTATAAACAACTCCAACTGTTGAGGACTTTTAGTTATATAAGATGAAAACTCCAAATCTTCAGTTCTTGGTAATAAATTTGCAACATTTTGTCCTCCCAGTCGATACTCTGCCCTGTTAGATTCATAACTTAAACTGGATTGAAACAAGAACACCAATAATATTAAGAAACAAAACAAAGCTAAATAAATAAGCGCAAAACCCAATCGATTAATCATCTAGTGCTATCCCTCAAGCCTGTTTTGAGTTTTTCTTTTGGTCCTCATGATAGCCATAATGTCCATAGTAGCTTCCTTCATACTTATAATATCGCCCATATTTAGCCTTACTAGTCCTTAACCGATTCATAGCAACGCCTATGATTTTTGCTGATGAACGCCTGAGTCGAGTGATTGCGCTTTCCACCAACTGTGAAGGTGTGGAATCATTTTTCAAAACAAATAACACCCCATCAACTTTTTGGGACAAGACCAACGCATCACTAACAGCCATAACTGGAGCACAATCAACAACGACAAACTTGTATTTGATTTTCAGCTTACCTAAAAGAACATCAAATTTCTCAGATGACAGTAATTCTAAAGGATTAGGAGGAATCATCCCTGATGCCAAAGTGTGTAATTTTCCAGAATTTTTATCGACCGTCACACAGTCTGCAAAACTTGCCTCTCCTGACAATAAAGTTGTCAGACCTGCTTGCTTTGTCATTCCCATATTTTTTTTAACCATTGGTCGCCTTAAGTCTGCTTCAACCAATATAGTTTCTCCCAAGTGCGATAATGAATGCGCCAAATTCATTGCAACGGTCGTCTTACCTTCACTTGGAACAGTTGATGTAACCAATATAGACTTGTTATCAATATCAGGAAGCGACAACAAAACACCTGTTCTAAGGGTTCTAATAGACTCCGAGAAGGCTGATTTGGTATTTTCAACAAATTGCATAGCAGGCGATGTGCCACTATCTTTTTCATCAATGTCTGGCAACATTCCAATAACAGGGAGGTTAATTTTACTTTCAACCTCCCTAGAAGATTTAAAAGTATTATCAAAATGCTCCATCAAGAAGGATACAGCAAGACCCAACAACAAGCCCACAATAACTCCAATAACAATCATCAGTTTTTTATTAGGTTTATAAGGACTACTTGGCACCGTTGCCTTATTTATAACGCGGGCATTAATTGTTTGCACCGCTGATGTCTTAACAGCATCTGTTTCCTTCGACTGCTTCAAAAAAGCATCATAAATTTGTTTATTATAGTTATAGTCTCGCTTCAAAGAATTATACTCAAAGGCTTGCTCATTATTAGAAGAAATTTCTCCTTTAATCGACCTAACTCCACTTTCCTCATGCTCAATTTCTTGTGAAATCGACTCATAATCAGCAACCACCAAATCCGCAGCAACACGCAAAACTGCATCGTATTCAAGTTGAGTTAATCGCCTTAATTCGACTGCCTTTTTCATTTTTGGGTGTTTCGGACCATAAACCAACGCCAAACTTGACACCTCTGCCTGCACATCCGTCAACTCATTTTTCAAGCGAAGCACTTCAGGTTTTTCTAACAAAATCGGGATACGCGCCAACTGCTTAGTATCGCCGCCAATATTTTTTATTCTGCGGTAGACTGATTCAAGGTTTAATTTTTTTCTTTTTAACTCCCCGATTCGAGAACTCAATTGTGTCAACTCTTGCACCGCCAAATCATCACCACCCTCAGGCATAAACATTTGGTGTTTTCTTTGGTACTGCTTTAATTTTTGTTCGGATTCTTGAACTTTCTTTTTTAATTCTGGCAATTGTTTGGAAATATTTTCACCAGTACGCTGCTTGGCATTAATATCTACTTCAATAACTTCTTCAATATAAGACTCTGCCAAAGCATTGGCCTTGAGTGTAGCCAAATAGGGATCATAATCATCAAAAGCAATATAAAATACTCCACTGCCTTTGGATTGAGAAACCGCCATGGTTGACTGCACATTTTTGATTGCCAGTTCAAACAACTCATCCTGACTTTTGTCAGAATAGTTTTCTTGCACCGAACCAGGCAATAATTTTTCATACCACTTAAGTTCTACATTTTTTGGAATAAATTTATCAACTCCGATACGCTGAACAACTCTTTTAGCAACCGGCATCGATTTAAGCACATGTATCTGATTGGGATAAAACTCCCAGTTCATTCCCATCATGCCAAATATTTGATCTAAAGACCCCATACGACTTGGGCGCTCAATCATTAAACTTGTTGAGGCTTGATAAACGGGCTTTGCTTTAATTGCTAGATAAAAAGAAAACAAAGAACCCATTAAAACAAAAGTTAATATAACCAACCAGTGATTTTTAGCTAGCGCAATAAAATCCTTGATGTCAAAGGCACCAGATTCTTGCGATAGATTTTCTGGGACTGAATTCATTTAAAAGAAGCTTTCTTTGATTAAGATGACATCGCCAGACAAAACACTCGCATCTAAATCCACTTTTATTTCTTTTGATGCTTCTGAATTAGCATGCGTTAGGTAGATTTTCTTTTTACTCGCCCTTTCGGTCAAGCCACCTGCCATTGCTATAGCTCTTCTCACAGTCATACCCACTTCAAAAGGGTAAGATCCTGGCGTACGAACCTCTCCTTGAATATAAAAAGGCTTGTATTGTTTGATAGCAACGGTAACTTGAGGGTTAACAAAATAACCATCCTTAAGCATAGCAACTATTTTTTGCTTAATCGAATCAACTGTTTCTTCTTTGACTTGAAGCTTTCCAATAAACGGATATTCTACAAAACCACCTGTATCAACAGTTAAGTCCAGTGCTAATTCAGGTTCACCATAAACCTCAATATGCAACACATCACCAGTACCAATCGTGTAGGAAAAAACAGCGCTTGAGAAACTTAACGTCAATAAAGCTACAAACACAAAACGCATAATAAACATGTTATTTTGAAAGCTCTAAGGTAAACAACACAGAATTATCCTTGTATTCAAACTCATTAATAGTAGAATTACGATCAGAATGCTGATAACCTAAACCAGAAACCAACCAATCACTAAACTGGTATTTTGCAGAAACACCATAAAATGTCAAATCATCACTTCTCAAACTGTCCTTATATGCTTCATCAGACACACCAACATTTGCTGTCGTACTGAAACGATCTCTCCAAAAATGTGTCCAGCCCAAATCAGCAGTATTGCGAATAACATAAGAACCATTGCCATTTGTTTCATCAGTTTCACGAGTTAATGACAAGTCAAATATTGAATAGCTTTTTGGCGACCACGTTAGTCCTGTTTCAATAGCCAAACCACTAAAATCATCATGCTGAGGATCATCAAAGTCCTTAGTGAGATAACCAACCAAGGCTCGGGCGCTGGTTTTACCTGTAGCTT
>JALWML010000292.1 GCA_027083915.1 Lysobacterales bacterium
CTGGAATTTTTCGGGCAGGGCGGATAACTGTAGTAAGTGATATTTTTTGCTTTTGTTAATTAATTTTTCAGGCAAGTCAGCTGTGAGAGCCCACTCAGTAATGGCTATATAGTTATATGCTGTTCTTGGATGCATCCCCAATTCTAATTTGCATTTTCGTTTAAACGCTTCCTTGCCCAGCATTTTTTCCAATACGATTAAACATTTACCGGCCTGAATAAGGTGATACATGGCTGATTCCATATGCATCCTGGCATTTTTCCAATATCGCTTCTCATCCCATGGTTTACCGTCAGTAAAAAGGGCCAGCTGTTTATACAAAACCTCACTGTTTCTAATCACTTCCAGATCAATTCGCTCTTCAAGTTTTGAATCCTTTTTGCTCATATTGCTAACCCCTTGTTTTTTATTGGTTTAAGTCCGATTCACAATCAAGCTTATATATTGTTTTTATTAGACTTATGCATTTTTACAACCCCACATTAAAACTGTTAATCTCCTGCTTTATCCACAGGTGCATTTCGTGCAGTTTGCGGAAGTAGCGGTCAGAGAGGTACAGCAACTCATGCCCAATTTTATAGCCCTTGCCCTGGGCGTCGGCCTCCACCCAACCAATGGACTCAAACGTCTTGATAATGCGGTAAATTTTATTCTGGGTAAACTGGGGGAACAGGTCAGCCAACTCCGATATGGTATAATACCGATTTGGAGAAAGGTCCTGCATCATTTTCTGCAGGACCAATGCCGCATCCCGTAAACTGGAAATAATGTAGGCATCATTTACTGATGTTTCCTTCATACAAACCTCCGTTTAATCTTTATAAACCAGGGGTAACTCCAGTTGATGGAAGTTGTAACGCAGGTCGCGTAAAATAGCGCTTTCCGCTTCAATGCTTAAATACAGGGCCTTACTGGCATTGTTTAATCGCTCCCGGGTGGGATGTCGGTCATAGTCCAGCAAGTACTGAATTACTACAAGATAATGTTCCTGTAAATGGCGGATTTTTTCCAGCGGGCTCTTGCGGTCCCGGGCTACGCGCGGCAGGCGCACAAACAAAAAGCCGTGCCAGTTGCACACAAATTTTAACGGTTTCCAGTTTCCCTGGGCTTTCTGGATTTCCAGGAACGTGCGAACATTAGGGGGCATACCGGAAGCATTTTCCACAAACCCCATCGCGCTGCGGTAAATGGTACTGGCCGGAATTCCGGTTAACTCCGCCAGCTCCGAAACGGTGTACCGGCCCTGGTGCACACACTGGTAAAATTTTTTGGAGAGCTTCTCGTAAAACATGACGACCTCCTCCGTTAAAAAACGGGTAAATGGTGCTAAAAAATTCCTCCTGATTTTTATGGGTACTTCCTGAAATTTTATTTGGCAAAGAGTTATGAATTGCATAATATTTACCTGTCCGAATTTGAGTGGACATATTGGTCAAAGATGCGGGTATTAAAGTATTTTTCAATTCGTTCTCTTAATGTGTAATATGGCTGGTAACCAAATAAAAGTAGCCGTATGTATGAAGGAGAAACACCTAATTTTTTTGCTAATTCTGTCCGGGTATAAATACCATGGTCAATCATTACTTTCAGCAAGCGCCTCTTTTCTCTTTCAGTTATGTATTTTTTTCTCATTTTTTGGCTCCAGTTGTAATTATTTGTTATTAAGATAATTTACTATAGTAATATTGTCAACTAAAAAAATTTATTATGGTAATATTTTTATGGAAAGTTTTGGGGAAAGACTAAAAAAGATTCTAAAAATCAGGAGAATTACTCAAAAAGATTTAGCCAAAATAACTGGTCTATCTCAAAGTACCATTTCTTTTTATATAGCGAACAAAAAGTCACCTTCAGTTATTAATGCAAAAAAAATAGCTGATAGTTTAAATGTTGATCTCAACTGGCTTCTATCCGGGGAGGAGTATGATGATGAACGGTTTAAAGTTGGTAGAATAACAGATAATGATATTTTTTCAAAGTTTAAATTATGTAAAGTTTTTGAAGAAGGGGAATCGGCTGAAAAACCAAATCGCGGTATGTTGACACAATATATTAGCAGTTGTATGTATGATTTAGATACTGATGCGTTGATTATAATCGCCGCTCTGATGAAATATTTAAAAAAATGTTCACAAAAGTGAACGCTTATGCGCAATATTAAACAAACAGTTTTTGTAATTCTTTTTGCGGTAATCCCCACCTTTATAAACTGCCAGCATCGAAACATTTTAGATGTTTACAAAGAAGATCTGCTTGCATTTATCCGCGGTGAAACACATTTTATTTTATACGACCCTGACCCAAACCCATTTTCCCACTCCACCACATTAAGCCTGGATTTATTGGAACCCATGCCAGTCAAACTCTGGGTAACCAATAACCTGGGCCAAACAATCCGCATACTAATTAACAGAGAACTGGTTGAAGGTTATCACCGAATAGTATTTAACGGCCAGGGCCTTGCCAGCGGCGTTTACACCTTTCACCTCCAGGCAGAGGATCGGGTGCAAATCAGGATTGCCACCAAAATTAATTAAATATTTTACAAGGGGGGAATACTATGCCACAGCCGGAAGAATATCAAATTATCTTTTCGTATGCCGCCATTGTTCCTGCAAAGAAATCAAATCCAGAACTGCAAATATCATCAAAATTTTTATCACATAGTGAAGGAGGTTATACTTATTTTTATAAGTTATTTCTCCAGGCAAATAAACATTGCAAAACAGCGATAATTTTTAATGGCAATGATAATCAAACCAATGAGATAAGGTCCATTCTTTTAAATATAATCGAAACAAACGATCAGGATACTAAAAAGAGAAATGCGGATTTATTAGCAGAACGGTTGGCAAGCGTCACAGATGAGCGAAATAAAGAAGGTTTATTTGTAATTATGGAAGGGAGATACGATGAGCAGAGAAGGATCATGTTAGTTCGATTAAAGGGAGATGAAGGTGTAGTCAGAAGAATGGGGAGGGATACTTTTGAATTGGATATGCCTGAGGACATATATACTGCAAGGTCAAAATTTTTTAAAGCAGCTTTGTTTGAAGATGAAATCAGCGACCGTTCGTTTTGGAATGGTTTGGCCGTAGATAAGCAATTAGGCATTTCAAATCCAAAGGAGATATCAGATTATTGGATTAAACATTTTCTACAAGCTCAATTATCAATTACAGATAAAAATGGTACCAGTTTATTAGCAAAAACTTTTCGGGAGTTACTAAGAAAAAAGTTAGATATTAGAGAAAAAAATCAAATCATATCTTCAATAGTTAATCTGCGAAATAGGGAAGATAAGAGAATTACTTTGAATAATATTGCCGATAATTTATTAACTGGTGAATTGGGAAATTTATTCAAAGAGCTAATCCAAGATGAACGGTTATTAAACACCCCTTTTGAAATAGATACTACAGTTTATGATAGTATTTTAGGAGAAGAGGTAATTCAATTTGATAATGGCTCGATTGTTATAACTCCTACTTTTAATAAGCCAGAAAATTATGAGGAAAGAGAGCTTGAAGGCGAAATTACAGAAATTAAAATTAGAGGTAAAGTTACAGATAGAAACCTAAAAAGGGGCAGGAGTTAAAGAATCATGGCAAGAGAAGATGAACGTGAGCTCATCGAACGATATGAAATAGTAGTTAATAATTTAGAAAGTTTAAAATCCGATATAGAAATTCATATTAAAGAGATTTGTTATGAAATTGATAAAATATCGAATATTGATAAAATTACATGTCGTGTAAAAACATTAAAAAGTTTTCTGAAAAAGGCAAATAAATTAGATGATAACAACAGGTTGAAATATCAAAAACCCTTTATTGAAATACAAGATCTCATTGGCTGCAGAATAGTAATGTATTATAAAACGGACGTTGAAAAAGCCGCAGATATATTAATGGGACATTTTAGGAGAATCGAAAAAGAAAAAATTATACCGGATGATCCCAAAATGTTTCATTATGAGGGACTTCATTTTATTTTTGCGATTCCACTACAGATATTAAACAAATACAAATCAATACCGGACATCCCAGTTTTTTTTGAATTACAAATATTAACTCTTTTCCAACACGCCTGGGCAACAACAGAGCATGATATTGGTTACAAACCAACAGATCATATTGACGATGAAATATTGAGGAAATTAGCTTTCATTGCAGCTCAGGCCTGGGGCGCTGACAAGATTCTTGAGGAGATTATTAAATCTATGGACCAGGGGCAAAATTCAAACAATTAATTTTATATTTCTTTTTTATATCCTATATCCAATCTTGTCATTTTCTGGTTAATTTTTTGTTAAATAATCACTTTCTAATCTCATTTATTGCGTTTTAACCCATGGTTTATTGTGTTTTTTTTTACATTTTTATAAAAATAGCGGCGCACATCGCCAATAAATTCTTTT
>JALWML010000293.1:0-11876 GCA_027083915.1 Lysobacterales bacterium
GTCCACCGATGACGAATGTTGGGTCAAGCCCGCCAGCAGCAAGAACACTGGCAACCAATGAGGTGGTGGTTGTTTTTCCGTGTGTTCCTGCAACAGCTATGCCAATCTTAAAACGCATAAGCTCTGCGAGCATTTCAGCGCGGGATAAAATGGACTTGGACATTTCTCGTGCGGCAATTAGCTCAGGGTTATCCTCTTTTATCGCAGAAGAAATGACCACAACTTTGGTGTTGTTAATGTTTTCTGCACGATGACCAATAAAGACCTTTATTCCCATAGCGCGAAGACGGGCAACGACTTCACCGTCTTGTATGTCAGATCCTGAAACATCAAAACCTAAATTATGTAAGACTTCAGCGATACCACTCATACCACTGCCGCCAATTCCAATCATGTGGATGGTTCTCATGCGGTTCACAAAACGATTATCTGGAGTTAAATGACTCATGCAATCATCTCCAAACACATTTGGGCTACTTTCAAAGCACTTTGTGGTTTGTGCAGTGATTGAGAATTTTTTGCCATGGAATTACGCAACTCTTTATCCTTCACTAAGGTATCTATGTCCTTTTTTAAATTTTCTATTGGGTCTTTTTCTTGCCAAATGTATCCTGCATTATTATCCACAATGTTTTGAGCATTAGATGTCTGGTGGTCATCAACTGCATGAGGGTAGGGCACAAATATAGCAGGTAAGCCACAAGCATTTATTTCGGCGATGGTTAAAGCACCAGCTCTGGCAATGACAAAATCTGCCCAAGCATATATTTCAGGCATGTTATTGATAAATTCCAATACTTCTACGTTCTCATTGTTTTGGTAATTAGCTACTGTTTCATCGTAATTGTTTTTGCCACATTGATGCTTAACCGATATTTTTTCAGCTGACAACAATGGGTTGAGTAGTTCAGGAATACGCGTATTCAAACTCATGGCTCCTAAAGAACCTCCTACAATAAAGATATTAATCTTATCAGTATCTTTTTTGTGAGCTGTATTTTTTTCCATATCTTGGCGAACGGGATTTCCCACCCATTGTGAATTATAAAGCCCTTTTAGGTCAAAACCAGTGAGTACTTTTTTAGCCCATTTAGCTAAGTAACGATTAGTCATGCCGAATTTACTGTTCTGTTCGTGCACAAGTAATGGAATTCTTTTAAATTTCGCAGCTAAACCACCAGGTCCAGCCACATAGCCACCCATGCTGATAACAGCTTTGACATTTTCCTTTTTAAAGTACTTGCCAGCTTTATGCATGGCTCCAAGTAGTTTGAAAGGCATGGTTATTAAACCTTTGATGCCTTTGCCACGTAAACCTTTTATCGCTAATAATTTAATAGGAATATTGTGTTCTGCAACAATACGTTCTTCCATTCCGCCGATGGCTCCAAGCCAAACCACTTTATGTCCCATTTGAATGAGTTCATTGGCAACAGCAATTCCAGGAAAAATATGACCGCCAGTTCCACCAGCCATTATGGCAATTGTTACACCTGAGCGATTCATGTTTCTTGCTCCTGGTATTTGCGAATGGCTTTGATATTATGCATGCGGTTTTCATAACTGACTCGCATGACGATAGCAAGACTCAGTAAGTTCATTAAAATAGCGGAACCACCTGATGAAATAAAGGGCAATGTTAAACCTTTAGTAGGTAATAATCCTAAATTTACACCCATACTTAAAAAAGCTTGTAAGGCTATCCATACCGCAATACCTGAACAGGCAAATGAAGCAAACTCTTTACCATTATTAAAAGCTTCTTTTGAAATAGCAAAAATACGCATGATAAAAATTAAGTACATGGCAATGAGAAATATTACACCAATAAAGCCCATTTCTTCAGCATAAACAGAAAAGATGAAATCAGTGTGTGCTTCTGGCAGATAAAATAATTTCTGAACACTACCACCAATACCATTACCTGAAAATTTACCACTACCAATGGCAATAAGTGCTTGGACTAATTGGAAACCACCATCAAATGGATCGGCCCAAGGATTTTGAAAACTAATTAAGCGTTGCACACGATAAGGCTCGGCAATGGCAATTAATGCCATAGATGAAGTTGATACAACACCGAGAATAGTTAGGTCTCTGTATCGGGCTCCAGCAATATAAACCATAAATAAAGTAATCACCAATAACAATACAGCAGAACCAAAGTCAGGTTGTAAAAGCAATAATGCAGCTAACATTACAGCAATAAGTAAAGGTTTGATAACCCCAAAAAATTTATTTTGAACACCCTCTTTATGGCGAACAATATAGCCAGCCAAATATACAATCATGGCAAGTTTTACCGCTTCTACCACTTGAAATCGGGTGAAGCCAAAGTTTATCCAGCGTTGTGCGCCATTGATTTTGACACCAATACCAGGAACCAAAACTAATATTAACAAAATAATGGCAATAACAATGAGTATACGACTGAGTTTTTGCATCCAATCTGTTTTCATGGCAAGTATAATGGTACTTAATAACATTCCTATGCCGATGAAAACTACATGGCGCTTGAGGTAATAAAAAGCATCGTGGTTGTATTTTTCAGCAATGGCAAATGACGAGGATGCCACCATGATGATACCGATAGCAATCAAGCAACTAGCAGAAACCATCAGCCAGAAGTCAACACCAACTATAAAATAGCTGTTTGAAGTCGTCTTATTTGCTTGTTTAGAAATTAAAGTCATTTTATCTAATTTTTAGTGTTGCCAGCCCAATGAGTACAGAAATTAATGCCATAATCCAAAAGCGAACAACCACTTTAGGTTCAGGCCAGCCTTTGAGTTCAAAATGGTGATGAATGGGAGCCATTTTGAAGATTCTTTTGCCACGTAATTTAAATGAGCCTACCTGCAAAATAACAGAAACAGTCTCCATGACAAATACACCACTCATAATAAAAAACACCAGTTCTTGTCGTGTAATAATCGCAACAATACCTAAAGCCCCACCCAAAGATAACGCTCCGACATCGCCCATAAACATTTCTGCAGGGTAGGTGTTAAACCATAAAAAGCCAAGACCTGCCCCGACAATTGCAGCACAGAAAATTGCCAGTTCACCAGCATCGACAATATAGGGAATAAATAAATAGTGTGAAAATACCGTGTGACCCGTTAAGTAGGCAATAATACCCAATGCCGAGGCGACTAAGATTACTGGCATAATAACCAAGCCGTCTAAACCGTCGGTTAAATTTACGGCATTAGAAGAGCCAACCATAACAAAGTAGCCCAATGGTATAACCAACCAACCTAAAGACCAATTCAAATCTTTAACAAAAGGAATGACCATTTGCGTGGTTAGGCTGTCATCACCAAAATAAAAAAGATATAACACCGCACTACCACCAAATAGTGACTGCAATAAATACTTCCATTTTGCAGATAATCCAGCGGAATCTTTTAAAATGAGTTTGCGGTAATCATCTAACCAACCAACCAAGCCAAAACCAAAGAGAACATACATGCAAACCCAGACGTAATTAACACTTAAATCAGACCATAAAAAGGTTGCTAATAAAATAGCAAAAATAATCAATGCACCACCCATTGTAGGCGTACCTTGTTTGGATAAATGTGATTCAGGACCAAGAGAACGAACATTTTGACCGATTTGTTTTTGTTGTAATTTGCGAATGAACCAAGGACCAAGCATCAAAGAAAATACCAAAGCAGTAAGAGCGGCCATAATGGCTCTAAAACTTTGATAGGAAAAGAGATTTAACCAGCTATGGTTGTCCTGAAACTGTTGGGCTAACCATAAAATCATGCTGCTTTCTCCGAACTAATAAGTTTTTCTATTAGGTTTTCAAGTTTCATGCTCCTAGAACCTTTCACTAGGATAGTACCCAGAGAATCCCAGTTCTTTTGCATGTAAGCTGATAGTGAATTAATCGAATCAAAATGCTTATCTTCGCAGTTGTGAGCAGAAGATGCATACCTTGAATCATTGCCAATAGTCAATAAGTGAGAAATATTTTTTTCTTTAGCGTAGTTGCCAATAACGCTATGTAATTTAACAGATTCTTCCCCCAATTCTGCCATGTCGCCTAAAACCAAAGTGGTTGGTGACTCATAACCCGCCAATACATCAATCGCTGCATGAACAGATTGCGGGTTGGCGTTGTAACTATCATTAATTAGAGTGTTGCCGTTATGTTTGCCTAAATTTTCTAAACGACCGCTTGCAGGTGAAAAGTTTTCAAGTCCTTTTTGTATATCTGTTGCGCTTATTTCACAAGAATGGGCAATAGCGCTGGCACAGGCGGCATTAATCTGGTTATGTTTTCCTGCAATGGGTAAATTAATATATTTTATTGAGTCAATCGATACATCGGCATCTTCAGACTCACCAAAACTAATGACATTGCTGATTGTGTTATTATTCCAGATAGCAAAATGTTCATCGTCAATTGGCAGCACAGCGCAATCATTTTTTCCTAAAGTTGAGATAATTTGTCCTTTTTCACTAACAATATTCTCAAAAGATCCAAAACGACCAATATGAGCAGGGGAAACATTAGTTATTACTGCAGTATGAATATCAACAAGCGATACCAACCATGAAATATCACCCAATTTTGCTGCACCCATTTCGACCACTGCAAAATCATCGTCAGCTTTTATAGCGCATAAGGTCAGTGGCACTCCTATTTCATTGTTCAAATTACCTTGGGTAGCATAACATTGATTGGAAACTGACAAAATAGAATGGATCATGTTTTTGACAGTCGTTTTACCATTTGAGCCAGTGATAGCAATGATTTTTGCTTGGCATTGTTTTGCCCAGTTTTTTGCTAATATTGACAATGCTTTTAAGCTGTCTTCAACAATGAGTTGTGGGCTATTGACGTCTTGTGAGCATGTGACCAGTATCGCAACAGCACCATTATCAATGGCTTGTTGGCAATAATCTTCGCCATTAAAGTTTTCGCCTTTTAAAGCAATAAATAATTTACCAGTACAATCACTGCGAGAATCGGTGCTCACTCCCCGAAACTGAATAGGTTTGCCAATTAAAGTTCCACCTGTTATGGATGTGGCTTGATGGAGGTTCATGCAAATCATGCGCACTTCTCCAATTTTTCTTGCAACAATTCTTTGGCAACAGTCACATCATCAAAGTCTAGGTATTGACCATTGATTAATTGGTAGGGTTCATGACCTTTTCCTGCTACAAGGATTAAATCATCAGGATGAGCGTTAGTTATGGCATAGGCTATAGCACCTTTACGGTCATGAATGACAGTTGGTTTCGTGTTCATACCCATTAATATGTCTTTAACGATTTGTTCATTATCTTCATATCGCGGATTATCGTCAGTTACAATGACCTTGTCTGATAGTGTTTCAGCAATATGTCCCATTTGTGGGCGTTTGCCTTTATCGCGATTACCTCCGCAACCAAATACACACCAAATATGGCGAGCATTATGTCGTTTCAATGCCAATAGCACTTGTTTTAATGCATCTGGAGTGTGTGCATAATCAACAATCACTAAGGGCGAATCCTTGTGAATTTGGACGCGGTTCATTCTCCCTGGTACAGGTTCAAATTCATTAATTAAAGGAATAATTCTTTCTATTGAATAGCCCTGTTGCAGTAAAGTACCTATGACAAGCAAAATATTCTCAACATTGAAATGACCAAGTAACTCTGTTGAAACATCGTAGCTTGTATTTTTCCAGTTTAAGGTAAAATGGATGCCCTCAGGCATGAGTTGTATGTTATTTGCAGTTAAATCGACATCATTGTCTGTAATACTGTAACTTAACTGATTATTTGATGATTCTTTCAGCCATTTTTTGCCATATTCATCATCGTAATTGATAACTGAATAATCACTTTTATGTTGGGTAAATAGTTTTTTCTTGGCATTGGCATAGTCTTGCATTGTTTTGTGGAAGTCTAGGTGGTCACGACTGATATTAGTCATGCACGTACCGACAAGTTGACAACCATTGAGTCTGCCTAAATCCAATCCATGAGAAGAAGCTTCCAAACTCACATGTGTCACACCTTGTTCAACAAATTGTGCTAGCATTTTTTGTAAGGTTAGTGCATTGGGTGTCGTGTTTGGTTGATCTTGCATTTTTTCTAATGTACCAAAACCTAAAGTGCCAATGTAAGCGCCTTTTATGCCAAGTTTTTCCCAAGCTTGTAACATTAACCACGCACTAGATGTTTTACCATTGGTGCCTGTTATTGCAACAATATTCAGTTTGCTTGATGGTTGATTATAAAAATGTGAAGCAGCTTCACCTAACTTACTGGCTAAATTTTCAATTTCAATAACGGTAATTGATAAGGCTTGTTGACGTGCTTTTGGCTTGGCTTTGTCTTGGTCAACAGATTCTGCCAAAATGGCAGAAGCGCCAGCTCTTTGCACTTGATAAGCAAAATCTATACCATGATTTTCTGTGCCGTTTAGTGCAATAAAAATCTGTCCAGGCTTTATTTTTCTACTGTCCAAACATAAGCCTGTCACTTCGATACCCAAATCTTGAGACTCTATGCCAAACCATGAAAGTACTGTACTTAAGTCTTTACTCATGATTGACCACCAACTGATTGTTATCTAATGTGTCATTTTGTATTTTGGATGGTGAAATATTAAGTAACCTTAAACTATTTTCCATGATGTTCTTAAACACAGGAGCAGCCACATCACCACCTCCGTATTTTTCACCTTTTGGATCAGTAATACTCACTGCAATAACCAATCTTGGGTTTTCTGCTGGTGCAAAGCCAACAAAACTGGCTATATAATTATCTGTATAACCACCTTTGGCAGCAATTCGAGCGGTACCTGTTTTTCCAGCAATAGAATAGTTTTCTATCATGGCTTTATGCCCTGTATTGTATTCACTCACAACAGTGGTCAGCATTTGTGTCACTAATTGAGCTATTTTTGGGTCAATAATGGCTTTATCATCGTTAACAATGCCTTTGATATAAGTTGGCGCACGTAATCGACCGTCATTGGCTATGGCAGCATAGGCAGTGGCTAATTGCAATGTTGTTACTGAAAAACCATAGCCATAAGCGATAGTGGCTTGTTTAGAATGGCTCCATCTTTTGTAATTGGGTAAGTTGCCACTTGATTCACCAATGATTTCGCTGTGAGTGTTTGAGCCAAATCCAAAAAGACGCAAAGTATCCCACATGATATTTTTACTTAAGCTTAGTGAAATTTTTGCAGCACCGACATTGCTTGATTTATTTAAAAGAGTCTCAAGATTAATTTTACCTAAATCACGGTGATCTCGCACTTTAAATCCATCAACTTCCAATACTCCAGGGCTTGTATCAATGATACTGTTCTCATCATATTGCCCGCTAAGTAATCCAGCAATAACGGTAAAGGGTTTGATAACTGAGCCAGGTTCATAAATATCTTGCAAGGCTCTATTGCGCATACCACTTAATGACTTCTTTGAGATTTTGTTTGGGTTGTAAGAGGGTTGTGAAACCATGGCAAGGACTTGTCCTGTTGGTATATCCATAATGACCGCCGCACCTTTTGCGGCTTTGTGTTGGTATACGGCAGTTTTTAACTCTTTATAAGCGATATATTGTAATCTTCTGTCAATGCTTAAGTGTACATCTTTTCCAGGTTGCGCAGGAACCACTTCTTTAATGTCTTTAATGATATGCCCAAAACGGTCTTGCATGACTTTTTTGCGACCTGAAGTGCCTGCCAAGTGTTTGTCATAAGTGCTTTCTATGCCTTCTTTGCCTATGTCATTGGCGTCAGTAAACCCAATAAGTTGAGAAATAATTTCTCCCGCTGGATAAAAACGTTTAAATTCTTTTCTAAATTCAACCCCTGGGATATTGAGACCTCTTAAGGTTTCCGCATCTTGAGGTGGAATACGCCTTTTAATGTAGATAAATTTTTTATTCTGTTTATCAACAATAAGGTTTTTAAGTTTTTCAGAATCTAAGTTGAGTGATTCTGCCAATTGTAAAACTCGTGGCATTTGATCAATCAATTTATCTGGCTGAATGCCAATAGATACCATGGGTGTGCTGATAGCCAAAGGCTCTCCATTGCGGTCAAAAATCGTTCCGCGTGGCACCATAAGATCTATTTCCTTAATTTGGCGCATATTGCCTTGTTTGGCATAAAACTCTTTGCCTTTTATTTGAATAGCAAAAGCTCGTACAGCAATAATAACAAAACACAACAATAAGAAAGCACCAACAATAGACATGCGCATATTGATATTCACATTTTTTCTCTTTTTAGATTTGATGGCTTTCTTTTTTATCATCTTTTTATGCTTAAAATCTGTTCTTTTTCTGGCAATTTCATGCCTAATTGTTTTTTTGCTTGAGCAACAATTGCACTATTGTTGACATAAGTGGATTGCTCTATTTGTAATCGCCCCCAATCCGCATTTAAATCATTTTCTTCATTGATTAGCTCTTGTAATGCAACAAATTGATTTCTACTTTTATGTTGCAAATAAATATAATTAACAATGACAAATAGCGTCAAAATAACTAAAACTATTGTTGTGGCTAGTTGTTTCGTTTTCATAGTTTTTCTGCAATTCGCATAATGGCACTACGTGCTCTTGGGTTTTTTTCCAATTCATTTTTTGAAGCTTTTATTGCTTTGCCTATTAGCTTTATTTGTGCCTGGCTTGCTTGCTCAATTGGCATACGCTTATCAAATTTTCCAGTGCTTGCCTGTTTTTTGAAGAAACGTTTAACAATTCTATCTTCTAAAGAATGAAAACTAATAACGACCAATCGTCCACCTTTTTTTAAATTCTTTAGGGCAATTGGTAAAACGGTGTTAATTTGTTCCAATTCTCTGTTTATATGTATTCTTATGGCTTGAAAAGAACGTGTAGCAGGGTGTTTTTTGCTGTATTTATTAATCTTTTCAATAATGCCAACGAGTTCAGAAGTTTTTTCTAAGGGTTTAACTTCTTCTCTATAAATCACAACTTCTTTTGCAATTTTAGTTGCATTTTTTTCCTCACCATAACGCCACAAGACTTTAGATATTTCTTTCCAGTCGGCTTGGTTGAGCCATTGGGCTGCAGTTTGACCGCTGCTTGAATCCATTCTCATATCTAGAGGGCCATCATCATTAAAACTAAAGCCTCTTTCTCTTTGGTCGATTTGTGGTGAAGAAACACCAAAGTCAAACAGTATCCCGTCAACTTTACTATTAAAATATTTACTAATCATTTTGTCTAAATCATCAAAAGGTCCGTGTTCAACAATTAAATTTGTATGTTCTTTTGTTAAATTATTGGCTTCTTCAATGGCTTGTGGGTCTAAATCTATAACCAATAATTTAGCTTTGTCTGTTAACTCTTTTAAGATTTTTTTACTGTGGCCACCTCGTCCAAAAGTGCCATCAATGTAAATGCCATCTTTTTTAATCGCTAATGCGGCAACTGCTTCATCCAAGAGAACAGTTTGGTGGAGATTACTCATTCTTAAAGTACCAACAGTTTTACAGCGTCAGATACATTCTCGCCAACTTCTGGTATTTGATGCCTGTCTGCTATTAAAGCTTGTTCATCCCAAATTTCAAATTTATCGCCTAATCCCACCATCACAACTTTTTTTTCTAAACCGCTAACTTCACGTAAAGTCTTTGGTAAAAGTAAACGAGAACCTTTATCTGGTGTGATGTGGTAAGCAGATCCAACCAATCTTCTTTGCAATGCCCTATGAGTAGGATCCCAAGTGCTTAATTTCATCACTTCGTCGCGAACTTTCTCCCATTGTTCTTGCGAATAAAGCCAAAGCGAGTTATTCTCGTATGCGTTATAAGTTAAGACAAATGTGTTTTTCCATGCATCAGCAAGCGCTTCACGGTATTTAACCGGAATTGCCAAACGCCCTTTAGCGTCTAAATTGATTGCTGTTTCACCATAAAACATAAGATTTGTCCCAAAATACCACTTATTACCACTAAATTGCACTTTATCGCTATTTTGGGTTAGAGTCAACTTCTGTTTTTAAAAAAATGTAATGAAATCAATGGCTTACTTGATGTTGTGAATTAAGTATATCGCCTAACATCTTGAATAATAAAGATAATTTGTTTTTTAGGTGTTTATGTGCTAATTCTTATTATATGAATGCTATTATTGTTTTTAATTCATATTTCTTCACATTAAATACTCATTCCAGTCATAATTGTTTACTTTTATGGTCTTTATTTAGAGGGTTTTCTCTTGTAAGATGAGGGCTCATTAATAAGTACAAGCAAGCACATGAAAGAAGTAATTACCAGCATAAGAAAAGTCAGTATTGAGGTAAGCAAATGGTTTGGTTACGCAACTGCAGTAGTTGATAAAATTGAGGTTGATAAATCCAGATTTCCACAAAACAATAGCTTGTGCAAATTTGGTCAATGGTACGATAAAGATGAATGGAATTTATCGAGTTTTGAAGAGTATGTTCAAATTGGACACCATCATTTAAAACTACACGCTCTTTTTGGTGAAATGTTCGCGATTGTTAATAAAGAACAAAAAACTTCGTTTTTTAGTAAACTTGCAGGAGCAACAAGCGAGTTACCAAAGAAGGATAAGAAGATTCTTGTTAAAAAATACCAAGAATTTAAACATGAATCAGAATCTCTGTTATCTCTTTTAAAATTATTGCAGGTGAAAGTGAACGAAATGGAGCATGAGTTAGCTGAACTAAAGGCAGCATAATACTTTTTGTTAACTTAGGTTTTTAACAATATCAAGTGTCGCTTTTGAGCGATTAAGCGTGTAAAAGTGTAGACTTGATGCTCCTCCTTGGATAAGTTGCTCACATAGTTTGCTAATAAACTCGGTGCCATATTGCTGAATGGACTTGCGGTCATCGCCATAACTTTGTAGTTTGTATTTTAGCCAGCGAGGCATTTCTGCACCACAGAAGCCACAAAAACGATTAATGTTGCTGAAGTTAGTGATAGGCATAATCCCAGGTATGATAGGAATATCGATACCATATTTTTGACACTCATCTAAATAAGCAAAATAAGCATCAGCATTGAAGAAAAACTGAGTAATGGCTTGATCTGCACCTGTTTCAACTTTTTGTTTAAAGTACTTTAATTCGATTTCTTTTGTATCAGATTCGGGATGAATTTCAGGGTAACAACCCACAGTGATGTTGAATTGGTCATTAAATTCAGTTTTGATAAATTCTATCAATTCGTTAGCATGTCGAAAATAACCTACCGAACCCATACCTGATGGCACATCACCGCGTAACGCGAGGATATGGTGAATGTCATTATCTAGGTATTTTTGTAATAATACTTTGATTGAATCAGGCGTGCCGCCCATGCAAGATAGGTGTGGAATAACGAGTGGAGTCTTGTGTTTTTTAAGCTCTAAAACAGTATCGGTGGTTGCCTCAACTGTTGAACCGCCTGCACCAAAGGTCACAGAGAAAAACTCAGGATTAAGTTTACGTAGTTTCTCTTGCGTGTTACACAAAATAACTTTCTGTTCGTTGGTACGAGCAGGGAAAAATTCAAAACTAAATTTTACTTTTTTCATTATAGTCACCATTATTATGTAAGGTGGGCCCCGCCCACCATATTATCAATCATGTTTATACTTAAAATCATGATGGGCGGGGCCCATCTTACTAGTAGCGGTAATGATCAGGCTTATAAGGTCCATCAGGTGTTACGCCAATATACGCGGCTTGTTTTTCAGTTAAACGTGTTAACTTAACACCAACACGGTCTAAATGTAAACGCGCCACTTTTTCATCAAGTTTCTTAGGTAAAACATACACGTCATTGCCGTATTTGTCGCCATCACAAAACAATTCAATTTGGGCTAACACTTGGTTAGTGAATGAATTTGACATAACGAAACTTGGGT
>JALWML010000293.1:11886-15957 GCA_027083915.1 Lysobacterales bacterium
ACCTGTGGCACAACCTAAGTTGATTAAACGTCCACGAGCAAGAAGAATGATTTTCTTACCATCTTCAAAAATCACATGATCAACCTGTGGTTTGATTTCATCCCATTGGCATTTTTCTTCAAGTCCAGCCACATCAATTTCGTTATCAAAGTGTCCGATATTACAAACGATAGTTTGGTCTTTCATTTTTGCCATATGGTCGAAAGTGACGATGTTGTAGTTGCCAGTTGCCGTCACAACAATGTCTACTTGATCACAAACATCATCCAATCTCACAACTCGGTAACCTTCCATTGAGGCTTGCAATGCACAAATTGGATCAACTTCCGTTACCAATACACTAGCACCAAGGCCACGTAGCGATTGTGCACACCCCTTACCAACGTCGCCATAACCACAAACAACAGCGACTTTGCCCGCAATCATGACATCAGTTGCACGTTTGATACCATCAACCAAAGACTCGCGACAACCATAAAGGTTATCAAATTTAGATTTAGTGACGGAATCATTCACATTGATAGCAGGAAATGGTAAATCGCCAGCTTTAGCCAATTCGTATAATCTGTGTACACCCGTTGTTGTTTCTTCAGTAACACCTTGGATACCAGCCAATGCTTTAGTATACCAACCATTACTTGTTGGCAATCTTTTCTTGATAGAATTGAAAAGACAAATTTCTTCTTCTGATTGTGGATTGTCTAAAACTGAAGCATCTTTTTCGGCTTTAGAACCCAACATTAATAACATGGTTGCATCACCACCATCATCCAAAATCATATTCGGTGTGCCACCATCTGACCACTCCATAATGCGGTGAGTGTATTCCCAATACTCATCCAAGCTTTCGCCTTTTACCGCAAAAACAGGAATACCTTGGTCGGCAATGGCTGCAGCTGCATGGTCTTGAGTTGAATAAATATTACAACTCGCCCAACGTACATCGGCACCTAAATCACGTAATGTTTCAATTAAGATAGCAGTTTGTACGGTCATGTGTAAAGAACCAGCAATGCGAGCGCCTTTAAGCGGTTGTGAACCTTTGTATTCTTCACGAATCGTCATCAAGCCTGGCATTTCAGTTTCAGCAATGCGGAACTCTTTATGTCCCCACGGTGCTAATGAAATATCAGCAATGATGTAATCTTTGTTATTTTCTGTCATGTTTTTCTCTTGTTAATTTGTATTATTCTTTTAATCATTCTTGCATTCGCAAAGATGATAGTTAATGTGTTTTATAATCCTGCCGCGTCTTTCAATAACTCAGCTTTATCTGTTTTTTCCCAGGTAAAATCAGCATCTTCACGACCTAAGTGTCCGTAAGCGGCTGTTTTTTGGTAAATTGGGCGAATTAAGTCTAAACCTGTAATGATTCCATAAGGCGTTAAATCAAAGTGTTCACGAACCAACTCTTCAATACGTGCCTCAGGTATTTTGTTAGTGCCAAATGTGGTTACACTGATTGATGTGGGTTTGGCAACACCAATGGCGTAAGAAACTTGCACTTCGCAACGGTCAGCAAGACCTGCTGCGACAATATTCTTCGCCACATAACGGGTTGCATAAGCAGCCGAGCGATCCACTTTTGATGGATCTTTACCCGAAAAAGCACCGCCACCATGACGAGCCATGCCACCATAAGTATCGACAATAATCTTACGACCAGTTAAACCGCAATCGCCAACAGGACCACCAATGACGAACTTACCCGTTGGATTGATATGGTATTGCGTGTTGGCATCCAACCATTGGCTTGGTAAGACGGGCTTGATAATTTCTTCCATAACCGCTTCACGTAAATCTTTTAGCGAAATATCTTCATCGTGTTGAGTGGATAAAACCACCGCATCAATGGCAACTGGCTTGTTATCAACGTATCTAAAAGTTAATTGAGATTTGGCATCAGGACGTAACCATGATAATTTGTCGGCACGACGCACATAAGCTTGACGTTCAACCAGACGGTGTGAATAGGTAATGGGAGCAGGCATCAAAACATCTGTTTCATTGGATGCATAGCCAAACATTAAACCTTGGTCACCAGCACCTTGTTCTTTGGCAGTGTTTCGGTCAACACCTTGATTAATATCAACAGACTGTTTGCCGATTAATGACATAACCGCACAAGTGTTGCCGTCAAAGCCAACATCTGAATTGTTATAACCAACATCGGTAATCACTTTACGCACAACATCATCAAGGTCAACCCATGCAGAAGTTGTTACTTCACCAGCTATGATAGCAGTTCCTGTTTTAACCATGGTTTCACAGGCAACGCGGGCAGCTTTGTCTTGTTCTAAAATGGCATCAAGAACCGCGTCAGAAATTTGATCGGCAAGTTTATCAGGATGTCCTTCGGATACAGATTCCGAAGTAAATAGAAACTCATTGTTTTTTTGGCTCATAATAATATATCTCTATATTTGAATAAAGAGATGTATTTTATAGATGAGATGGTTAAAAGTGTAGTGAAAAGACAAAACTTGATGAAAAATAGCGGATTTATCGTTAAAATTATGGAATATTATAAATTATGAGAAAATATGTCCACAGTTAAAGGAATCCTTATACTAATAGTTGTCATTATCAACACTCTATTTTGGGTGCCTATTTTGGTGCTATTTTCTCTTGTAAAGTTCATTATTCCCTTTGTTGTAGTTAGAAAGTATGTTTCCAAATTTCTTGTTTGGATTGCCAATAATTGGATTTGGCTCAATACAAAAATTCATTTATTATTTCATGGGAATAAAATTGAGCTAATAGGTATGGAGGATTTAACACCCGATGATTGGTATTTGGTTATAAGTAATCACGTAGCCGCAGCAGATATTCCCATACTGCAAAATGTATTCTATAAGAAAATTCCATTCTTAAAATTTTTCTTAAAACACGAGCTTATCTATGTACCCTTTTTAGGAGTGGCATGGTGGGCACTTGATTTTCCGTTTATGCGAAGATTTTCCGCTCAGTATTTAGCCAAAAACCCACACATGAAAGGCAAGGACTTAGAGGCGACAAAAAAAGCCTGTGAAAAATTTAAAGACTATCCCATTTCGGTTATTAATTTTGTCGAAGGGACGCGATTTACTCAAGAAAAGCATGATAAGCAACATTCAAAATATAAACATTTACTCAAGCCAAAATCAGGAGGGATAGGGTTTGTCTTGGGTTCAATGGGCAATCAAATGAACTACTTAATACAAACCAGTATAAAATATTCGCCTAAAGCACCAACCGCGTGGGAATATTTGTGTGGAAAGTATGATAAAGTAGAAGTCATTGTAGAAAAAATTAAAATCCCAGACAATTTAAAAAACAGAAACTATATCACCGATATGGATTTCAGAAAAGAATTGCAACAATGGCTGAATGGCTTGTGGGAAAATCAAGATGCGAGGTTATCATGAGTGCGGAGAATTTATTTGATGTAGTGTTTAAAGGCAAATTTGTTAGAGAGCTAGATAAAAATAGAGCTGTTTTACATTTTTCAAAAGTTTTTAAGCTACCTGTTGAAAAGGCGGAACGATTTTTCGATGGAAATCCACGCGTACTAAAAAAAGACCAAGTACTTGAAAAAGCCAACAACTTCCGTCAAGCACTAAAAAAAGCAGGTTTAAAAGTATCTTTAGTCAAAAAGGTCAATGAAAATTTTAAAGCAGAATTAACCTTGTCAGCACCAGGCGTGGTATTGGTATCACCTCCAGCTCCGGTTGTTGCCAATATTCCGACCTCCCAGTTTTCACTGGATGAAGTGGGCGCACAATTTGCCAACCCTACACCTGTAGAACCCGTCAATATAGACACCAGCTCATTTTCCATTGATGAAGAAGATAAAGAGATAGTCGAAAAAGAACAAATCTCCGAACCCGAATTTGATGTCACAGGCATAAGCTTAGATGAAGTTGGAGCCATCTTCGACGAACCACAAGACCTCCCTGAGCCCCACCTCGATATATCCGACTTATCCCTAGATGAAGTCGGAGCAACCATGGTGGAGAAAAAACCAACACCACCGGTTGAAATTGATACCAGCGGAATAAAACTTGCTGAATAAATTAACCCTCAGAAAGC
>JALWML010000293.1:15967-17033 GCA_027083915.1 Lysobacterales bacterium
AAAGCCATGATGGGCCCCGCCCATCATAAACCCATAAGAAATCAACCATAATCCACATTCTCAGAAAAATCACACCAGTCTTCCTGATAAAACCCATCCCTTACAAATTTCCTAAAAGATGAATACTCCCAATCAACTGCCCTTTGGACTAGACCATGTTTTACAGGATTATAATGAACATAATCAGTGATATGGTTTAACTCCTCTTGTGACGTTAGGGTTTTTTCATAAAATCGCCGATGCCAAACGCCACTTTCGTGTTTGTTGATTTTACTTTGCGATATTTCTTTGGCAAGTTCTACTCTTAGTTCTTGCGGCAAACCTTTGGTGAAAGCTCTCTTGATGAGTGAAATCATTTTTGGATATTCATTGATTTCAAGCGGTTTTAAAATCACATGAAAATGCTCAGGCATAATTGAAATAGCATAGATTTCAAAATCCACCACAGATTGTGCTTGTTTAAAAGCTCCTCTCAAATTGTCAATATAATCCGTTAATAAAGTACGTTTACGGTTGTTAAGTAAAACCGTGATAAAGACATAACTGTTATCAACAAAAACTCTTCTGAAATTTGGCATAGAAGTATTTTAACATGAATTGTAGCAATTGGGTAAATCATGATGGGCGGAGCCCATCTTACAAAAGCACAAAAATACTAGGTAAGATGGGCCACCCATCAAGCAAAAGTAAATCCCCAAAGCTAAACGTAAGATGGGCCCCGCCCATCATAAACTTAGAAAAAGTCCAAATCACAACTATAATGACACCAGCCCATCAAAAAACCACCAAAAAAGATACGCTTCCCTGTATTGCATCTTTGCTTTGCTTACGATATACTCATATCAACTAAAATTGACTAGGTGGGAGAGGAAAAATGGGCAAAGGATTAGTGTATGACGACATTCAATTCATCAAAGGCAAATCGAGAAAAGAGATACATTCAGCAGTCGAGCAAAACCTGTCTAAATGCACACCACAACAACGAGTCGATTTTGCCATGCGTGCAGCATTGCGTACCTTATGGTTATTCGAAGGCTTTGCTATTAAGGATGAGAGTAAATTAGAT
>JALWML010000294.1:0-877 GCA_027083915.1 Lysobacterales bacterium
AAGTAACACAGAGGTTCACGGAGGAGGCGCAGAGTTTCGCAGAGCTGTTTTTAGTAACGCAAAGGTCGCAAAGAAGTCGCAAAGGAACGCAAAGTAATGATAGATTTCTCAAAATTACCTAAAAAGCCATTCTTAGCAATTAAGAGTGAATTTGCTTATGAAGCTCATATGCTTACAAGAGAAAACGCTTTTAATGAAATATTTGGACTATCATATCCAGATAATAAAATCATTATTCCAAGTGACGGCAATTTATTACTCAATTGGTCAGGTGGAGGGATTTTTCAATATGAACCAAAAGAATCAAGAGCAGGATGGCATTATGTGACGCACGGCTTATCTCAGCCTGATAAGCCGATACTTAAAACTGAAAAAAATGAAGATGCATGTTCAGGTCTTGGAATAGAATTTGTAATTTCTACACCTGATTTGAATAATTGGGCTCCAAATGTGTTACTGAATCTTGTTAAATACTTATTATTTCAAAAGACAAGTAAAATAATATATCCCTACCATAGACTTCCTTGCAATGGTCCAATTGTCACTGATACAGATACACAGATAACACATTTACTTGCAGTGCCAAGTCCTGAATATGAAAATGAAATACAATTGCCCGCAGGATTTTGTGAATTAGTTCATATGGTAGGTATTACCGAAAATGAGTTTAATCAAGCTGTAAGTTGGGGAAGTGGAACAGGTGGAAGTATTATACTTTTTGATGTACTTCAAAAGTATAATGTTGGAAATTTGACTGACCCAACTAGAAATTGTTTGACTAAGATAGATGGTTTTCAGGATGTTTGGGATGAAACTCAAACTAAACGAGAGACTCAGTGGAAAGAAAATGGTTGGAATGGTGAAAAGTAGTATATTT
>JALWML010000294.1:887-1613 GCA_027083915.1 Lysobacterales bacterium
ATAAAACAAGTTTCAATTGTGAATTATGTGAAGATATTTGCGGTCTTTGCGTCTTCTTTGCGAACTTTGCGTTCCGCTTTAAAAAATGTTAAATAAGATACATCAAATACTAAAACAAGTAACAGACCCTGAGATTCCTGTGTTGTCATTACAGGATTTAGGAGTGATTAGGAATGTTGAGGTTGATGATAAACAAATAACAGTAACCATAACCCCAACATATTCTGGTTGTCCTGCGATGGAAGTGATGGAACAAGATATCATCGATGTGCTTAAAAAAGAAGGCCTTAGGGTGGGCTTGCCCACCACTATTAAGGTGATAACGCAATTATCCCCAGCTTGGACAACCGATTGGATAACTGATGAAGGCAAAAAAGCCTTATTAAAATACGGCATAATGCCACCAACAAGTAGTGGGGAAATAATGTGTCCTCAATGCAAGAGTAAAGAAGTAGAGTTGTTGAGCCAATTTGGTTCAACAGCGTGTAAAGCACTATATCGATGTAAGAAATGTCTAGAACCATTTGATTATTTCAAATGCCATTGAAAGAAATGTAACGCAAAGAACGCTAAGAAGGCACAAAGGAACGCAAAGGTTTTTTATATAATCTTTCTTTGCGGTCTTTGCGAAAACTTTGCGCACTTTGCGTTAATGCTTTTTTAAAATTAATAGAGACTCGAATAAAATGTACGAATTTCATAAAGTAAAAATAAAAGATATACAAC
>JALWML010000294.1:1623-4398 GCA_027083915.1 Lysobacterales bacterium
GATGCGGTGATTTGGACTTTGGATATACCCGTGTATTTCAAACCCACTTTTATTTGGCAAGCAGGTCAGCATTTGACGTTTAAAAAAGAGGTTAATGGCGAGGAAATAAGACGAAGTTATTCGATAGTTAATCAAGCTAATTCGGATGATATTCAAGTTTTGATTAAAAAAGTAGACGGTGGATTATTTTCTGAGCCAGCTCAAAGCGAATACCAAATAGGCGACACCGTTGAGGTGATGGCACCAACAGGTCACTTTGTTATGGTTCCACAAGACGATAAAACTTATGCCATGTTTGCCGCAGGCAGTGGCATTACGCCAATTTTAGGTATGATATACGAAGTGATGAACAATTCAAATAGCCATATCAACCTTTATTATGGCAATTCAACGGTCGAAAGTACCTTGATGAAAACGCAATTAGCTGACTTAAAAGACCAATACCCAGAGCGATTATCCATCAGTTATTTCTTATCGCAAGAACCGATTGATGTGGATTTGTATGCTGGACGAATTAATGCCGAAAAGGTAGCAAAAATTTATAATAATGAACTTGAAGCACTTGATATTGCTGGTTATTATTTATGTGGCCCTGGTGGAATGATAGATGAAGTTAAATCTGTTTTAGCCAAAAAAGGAGTAAATGATAAAATAATTCACAGCGAACAGTTTCTATCCGAAGGACAAGTCATGTCCGAAAAGAAAAAAACCGCTACACTTGATTCAGGAGTTATGGTCACCATTGATGGTGTCACCTCACGTTATGAAATCAAACAGGGTGAAGACAAAACCTTACTCGATGCCGCCCTTGATGCCAAAATCAAAATGCCATATTCTTGCAAAGCAGGGGTTTGTGCCACTTGTCGTTGTAAATTGGTCGAAGGCGAAGTCGATATGCAGAACAATTATTCACTCGAAGACTGGGAACTAGAAAAAGGTTATATTTTAACTTGTCAATCCCTACCAAAAACCAAAAAGATTGTGATTGATTATGATGGTTGAACCAAATCCACTAATCTTTTTCAAAATAAAAGGAGTAATCGATTATGAAAGATATACACATATTAGCCATTATAGTTCGGGTTTTCGCTATTTTTCTTGCGGTAAATGCTTTAATTAGTGGTTCAGATTTAATGGTGTCTTTATCAAATCAAAACGGGCAAAGTATACCTTTCTCTTATTATATGTATCCAATTTTATCTTTGTTTGTATCGCTGGTTATGTTTATATTTCCAATGACTGTTGCCAAAGGCATCATTCCTTACAAAAAGAGTCAAACTTTAGATTTGGCATCTGGATCTTATGAACACCAGTTGTCAACAGCGATTATTGTATTGGGCTTGTATTTTCTATTTGATGCCTTGGTTGATATGTTTTATTGGATTTATCTATGGATTGTTTATTTCCAATCTTCCTCTGTTGAATTTGTTGTTACTTTAGATCAGAAAGCTGGAACAGCAGCGACTGTGGCTGAATTGTTAATGGCTTTATTTTTAATATTTGGAACAAGAAGAATTGTTAAATTACTAAATTTAAAGAAAGATGAATGCTGAAAAGTAAGGTTAACTCTTCTTGTATTGCAGTTAGGAAACACGTTCCTAAGTTATTCATTATAAAAGGTTGTAAATATGTTATTTAAACTCAGTAAGAAAAAAGCCATTAATTCGTATCTAACATCATTACCTAAGCTAATGACAAAGGACTATGGTAAATCACTAGAATATTCACCTATGCAGGTGATTAAAAGTATTGAACGTTATAAATTAAATGCAAAGTATCAGATATATGCAGTGGCTTTATATACTGAACAAGAGGATTTTATTCAGTATTGTGAAAGCAATCAATTAACTTTTGATTATAAACTTATACGAGATGAGTTATCAAGAATGTATTTTGATGGTTTTGACTTCTCAAGTACAGATGTTGCAAAATATTCTGTTTCATTTAGCGGTTTTAAATATGTTGACCCATCAGGTGATGAAGGTGACTTAATGTGTGTTGATGGAGATGGAGATTAAAATGTCACGATTCTTTGCTTTTATTTATGACCCAATGATTGCTAAGACTGAAACGGCTTGTTTACAGGATTGGCGTAAGGAGTTACTTGCTAATGCTTATGGAACTGTTTTGGAAGTTGGCGCAGGTACGGGGGCAAATATTAACTTTTATCCAGAGCAGGTTGATAAACTGATTATTTCAGAGCCTGATGAATTTATGCGTAAACGATTGCTTGAGAAATTATCAAATTCAAGTTTGAAAGACTCTCAAGTTAAATCCTTTGGTATGGAAGATATTGATTTGGCTGATAATAGCGTTGATTGTGTAGTCTCGACTTTAGTGTGTTGTTCGGTTCGTTCTCCGCATGAAGCGCTTAAACAAGTATATCGCGTATTAAAACCTGGTGGTTTGTTTTTGTTTATGGAGCATGTCGCAGCTGAAAATAATCCGGGTCGGTTAAAATGGCAAAATCGCATTAATCCAATTTGGAAACGTATATCAGGAAATTGCCACACCAACCGTGAAACTGAAAAATATATGCGTGAAACGGGTTTTGAGATAAAACAGATAACAAAGATGAGTATGCGAAAAGCCCCAGCTTTTGTTAGGCCGACTATTCGTGGAATTGCGGTTAAGCCCTAAAAAGGAGACATTTGCTTTGAAGATTTGTAAGATGGACCCCGCCCATCATTTTCTTATATCACTATTCAAAAAAACCAATGAATCTCTATGATGGGCGGGGCCCATCTTACATTCTAGGACCTACTCATCGCCTTA
>JALWML010000295.1 GCA_027083915.1 Lysobacterales bacterium
TTTCCAAAAAAACATTACCTCAATCGCAGTGAGTTCGAAAAAAAAGGCGGCGTTAATATTGCTACCGAAATATTAGGCGTTTCAGAACAAACATACAAAAAAATCACTGATTGGGGATACAAAGATTTGTTGAATAAACTTCAAGAAAATGGATTTGAAGTGACCATGTATGATGACATAATTTCTAATGAAAAATACCAGAATCTCAAAACTAAGAAAGAAAAAATAAAAAAAGGTTATTCTCAATACAACCCAGAGGGTATGCGTTCGATTGGTAATTTCACCTCATTTAAAAACGTAGCAGTTGCTATGAGTGAGTTTAAAGCAGATGCAATCAATGTAACCCTAACTTTGGATCCAATGGCGCGACAACGTGATCAAACAAAATTTGTCACTAAAAAAACCAAAGTAGGTCAGTCAGCGCATGTGTCTAAATTATTAGCAACCATCAATTCGCTTAAAGATACTTCATGTCATCGTGGTCAATGTTTTCCTAAATACGTGGGAACAATTAAGTTTATTAACCCTATCCATTCGGACATTCCATTTGCTCATGTCGAAGATGACACTAATACCAAGGCCAATGTGGCAGGGCATGTGGTTACGGGTTTATTACGCTTAGGTGGCGCGAGAGCTAAGACAAATTATACTTTTAAATACAAATTAAATGCTGATGAAGAAAAGTACATAGAAGCAGCAAAAGATGCATTGGGGAAAACCAATGACAAGTTGGTTGATGAGCTCAATAAAATCTACTAAATTCATAACCAACAAAGCCCTAAAGCCAATTAGAGAAGTATTTCTAGTTGGCTTTTTTTGAAGGAAGCTTTTAGGAAATTAGTAGTGAAACTAATTAAAATGTAGTATTCAACAACATCAGTGCTAATATTTGCATCATTTGTTATAACCCAGAGTAAATTATTTCTCTATACTAAGTTATCTAATGAAAGGGGAATACAATGAGATGTTTAAATACTAATTTTAAAAACTTGATTTGTTTGTCATTACTTATGTTGTCAGCTATAAGCAGTACTTCATTTGCAAAAACATACAACTGGTCAAACCTAACAGAACAAGAATACATAGATAATTTGACTGCTTGTGAAACTCAGTTACAAGAATACAAATGGTCAAAAAATATTTGGCATAAAACTAACGAAAAGTTAAAACCAGTTTTTAGTGAAGTAGTTAATACTGACAAAATATACCAAAAAGTCCAGAACACTTTATATCTGCAAAATATTTTATCTACACAGTTTAATATAGATATCACTAACACTATGTTGCAGCAAGATATAGTCCGCATGACACGTGATACCAAAGATGCCAAGGGTTTAAAAGCTATATTTGCCTTGTTTGATAATGATGCAACGACCATAGCACAATGTATTTCACGTCCTTACTTAGTTAATGGAAAAATGCAAAATAGTTACTATTGGAACAATGAAATACATCAAAGAATAAAGTCTCAAGCCCAGCTCCAATTAGATGAATATTTAGCAGGCAATAAAGAAAGTGTCCAAACTGCACAAATAAATACGGTGACTTATAGGGTCAAAAATAATGACACAAAAGAACCTGAGCAAGGTTTTATATCAGGTTTAGCAAATGAAATCATCATTGAGTTGGACAGTGAAGAGTTCAATAAAAGACTTGAACAGCTAGATGACCAATATCTTCAAGAAAAACAATATACATTTGCCTACACAGAAGTTTTACACCAATCCAATGAAAGTATAACGGTAAAAAAGCTCATGTGGAAAAAACTCAATATAATGCAGTGGTTTCTTACCCAAGACCATAAGATGCCATCATTATCGAAGGCTCAACTCAGTTTAAAATTGCCGAAAATTTCAGCGCATGGTGAACAGTTTAATTCAAAAGCTGTATCTGCAAATTTCGATACATGGAAGCCCCAAGCTTTTAACCCTGGTGATGTACAAGTTCATACTGCAGTGTGGACAGGTAGTGAAATGATTATATGGGGTGGTGTAAATGTAAGTCTAATCTTAAATACAGGGGGTCGTTATGATCCTAGTTTAGATAGTTGGTCACCGATCAGTACAATTGGTGCTCCCATTGCTCGCTTTTTTCATACAGCCATTTGGACAGGCAATGAGATGATTATTTGGGGTGGCTCGGATTCTAGTAGTGTTGTTACGAATAGTGGCGGTCGTTATGACCCCATATCAGATAGCTGGTTGCCAACAAATACAGTTGATGCACCCAATGCTAGGTTTAGAAATACAGCTATCTGGACAGGAAGTGAAATGATTATTTGGGGTGGTGAAGATGGATCATCTCCAGCCAATTATTTTAATACTGGAGCTAGATATGATCCCGATTCTGATACATGGCTTGTTATGAGCGTCACTAGTCTTGAAGTTAGGTCTCTTCACACAGCCATATGGACTGGTGACAAAATGATAATATGGGGAGGTGAACATTCTGGCGGGTTAAATACAGGTGCTATTTATGACCCTTCTTTAGATAATTGGGTATTGACAAATGCCATTGGTGCTCCGACTAACCGCTCTCGGCACTCGGCTGTGTGGACTGGCAATGAAATGATAGTATGGGGAGGAAATGGAGGTGCGAATACAGGCTCACGTTATGACGTTGTTTCAGATACTTGGCTACCAATGAGTAGTATTAATGCACCAGTAGGTAGATTTGTTCACACAACAGTATGGACGGGCAGTGAAATGATAGTATGGGGCGGGGCTAGTACATTAAACTTAACTGAAGCAGGAGGGCGTTATAATCCAGTTACTGATAGTTGGTCACTAACCAATACCACTGGTGCACTCCCAAATAGACTTGAAAGTACGGCAGTATGGACAGGCAGTGAAATGATAATTTGGGGTGGATTTCAATACTCAAATATAGGCGGTCGTTATAATCCTGTTTCAGATAGTTGGTCCTTTACTGGTAGTAATAATGTTCCAAGTGTGAGGCAACGACATACCGCTGTATGGACAGGTAATGAGATGATAATATGGGGTGGTTTTGATAGCACTTATTTGGAAACAGGAAGTCGTTATAATCCAGCCTTGGATAGTTGGTCTTTGACAAATGCAATTGGAGCACCCAGTGGTCGTATTTCACACACTGCAATTTGGAGTGGGGATTCAATGATAGTTTGGGGAGGGCAAGGTGCAAGTGGTATAGTTAATACGGGTAGTCGGTATAACCCAATCTTAGATGCGTGGTCTGATACAAGTACCAGTGGATCACCCATAGCAAGACAGAATCATACTGCGATATGGAGCGATAGTGAAATGGTCATCTGGGGTGGTTATGATGGAGCGGCACTTTTAAATACCGGTAGTCGCTATAATCCCAGCTCCGATAGTTGGTTATCAACAAGCATCCTAAGCGCCCCTACAGCTAGACAACGACACACCACTATATGGAGTGACGATGAGATGATTGTTTGGGGTGGTTATGACGGAGATAATGTCAATACTGGTGGACGTTATAACCCTGATTTAGATAGTTGGTCGGCAACAAACACAATTAATGCGTCAAGCGCGCGACGTGAACATACGGCAGTATGGACAGGAAGTGAAATGCTTATATGGGGTGGCTTTGATGGCGGTTTTCTAAATACAGGAGATCGTTATGATCCAGTCTCAGATAGTTGGTCTATGATAAATGCTACTGGTATACCAAGTGCTAGGTATAACCACAGTGCGGTATGGACAGGTATTGAGATGTTAATTTGGGGTGGATTTGATGGAAATTATTTGAATTCTGGTGGTCAATATAACCCTGTTTCAGATAGTTGGTCACCAACAAGTGGAGTTAATGCACCAACAGCTAGAGAGCAGCATACAGCGATTTGGAGTGGTAGAGAGATGATTGTTTGGGGCGGCAATGATGGAGCGAATATGAATTCTACAGGTATATATTTTACAGAAGTTGAACAGGTGTTTGCTAATGGATTTGAATAAGCCTCGTTAATATTAGAGACTCCTGCATAGGAACCTTACTGACAACGTTATGTCAGTAAGGGTTGTGTGTTGTTGTTATAGATGAAAATAACTGTACATGAAGTAAAAATATAAGTTAAACTACGTGGTTTTCTGTGAAATGTAAAAGCAAACATGAAATCCATTTCTTTACGCGGTGCACGCACCCATAATTTAAAAAATATAGATATTGATTTACCACGCAATAAGCTGATTGTGATTACGGGTTTATCGGGTTCTGGCAAGTCTTCACTCGCATTTGATACCATTTATGCTGAAGGACAAAGACGCTATGTTGAGTCATTGTCGGCTTATGCACGTCAGTTTTTATCCTTGATGCCTAAGCCTGATATAGATCACATAGAAGGTTTGTCACCAGCGATTTCTATCGAACAAAAATCCACTTCGCACAATCCACGCTCTACCGTTGGAACCATTACAGAAATTAACGATTACTTGCGCTTATTGTACGCACGTGTTGGAACACCGTGTTGTCCGAAACATGGCATTAAGCTAGAAGCACAAACCGTAACAGAAATGGTCGATCGAATTTTACAACTCGACCCGAATCGTAAATACATGGTGCTTGCACCCATTGTGCGTAACCGTAAGGGTGAACATTCTTTGATGATGGAACAACTCATGAGTAGTGGCTATGTGCGTGTTCGCATAGATGATAGGATTTACGATTTAGATGACTTGCCACCCATTAATAAAAAATTAAAACACAATATCGAAGCGGTAGTCGATAGATTTAAGATCAAGGAAGACATGGCACAAAGACTGGCAGAATCCATTGAATCGGCCTTGGTATTATCCGAAGGTTTGGTGCAAGTTATTTCTTTTGATGATGAGGATGGTGTTGAACCTGTTGATGTGTTATTCAGCGAGCTGTTTTCCTGCTCGGTGTGTGACTATTCTTTGGAAGAGCTTGAACCACGTTTATTTTCGTTTAACAACCCAAATGGTGCCTGCCCAGAGTGTGATGGCTTAGGCATTAGCCAATATTTTGACCCTGAGCGTATTATAATCTCGCGCGATTTATCGCTTGCCAATGGTGCTGTGCGTGGTTGGGACAGGCGCAATGGCTATTATTACCAAATGTTATTGGCAATATCTGAACATTACAAATTTGATTTAGAAACACCCATTAAAGACTTGCCGAAAAAGATTCAAGACGTGATTATGTTTGGCTCAAAAGAAGAGTTGATACAATTTAAATATTCATCCGAAAAGATAGAGTTTAATCGTTCTAGTGCTTTTGAAGGTATTGCCAACAACATGAAGCGCCGTTATAAAGAAACAGAATCCAATATGGTTCGTGAAGAACTGAATAAATACATCAGCGTCAAAAAATGCGATGTCTGTGATGGCGAACGCTTGAATGAAGCCGCCCGAAATGTTTTTGTTGCCGATAAATCATTACCCTTTGTAAATAGTTTAAGTATTGCCGATTGTTTTGAATATTTCCAAAATTTAAAATTAGAAGGCAGTAAAGGTGAAATTGCTGCAAAAATTCTTAAAGAAATTCAAGAACGCTTGGAGTTTTTAGTTAATGTGGGTTTGAATTATTTATAGTTAGACAGGAATGCCATCTGCTTATCAGGTGGAGAGGCTCAACGAATTAGATTAGCCAGTCAAATTGGTGCAGGATTAGTCGGTGTGATGTACGTATTAGATGAACCATCCATCGGATTACATCAACGCGATAACGAAAAACTATTGCAAACCTTAACTAAATTGCGTGATTTAGGCAATACCGTGATAGTAGTCGAGCACGACGAAGATGCCATTGCCAAAGCAGACCATGTGGTGGATATAGGTCCGGGTTCGGGCATTCATGGAGGTTATATTGTTGCTCAAGGGACGCCCAAACAAATTGCTGTTAATCCCAAATCCATAACAGGGCAATATTTAACGGGCAAAAAGAAAATTGAAGTCCCAAAACATCGCACAAAAATTGCCAAAGATAAAGTGTTTACCTTAAAAGGCGCAACAGGCAATAACTTAAAAAATGTCGATTTGAAAATCCCAGCAGGCTTATTTACCTGTGTCACGGGGGTTTCAGGTTCGGGTAAATCAACTTTAGTCAATGCAACTTTTTATAAAGTTTTAGCACAAGAGCTTAACCGTAACTCCAACCGACCAGCACCGTATAAATCCTTTGATAATATAGATTTATTTGACAAAGTGGTAGAAATCAACCAAAAAGCTATCGGTAGAACGCCACGTTCAAACCCTGCCACTTACACCCAACTTTTTACGCCATTACGCGAATTATTTGCAGGAACACCCGAATCACGAGCGCGTGGTTACAAGCCAGGACGTTTTAGTTTTAATGTTAAAGGTGGACGTTGCGAAGCCTGTTCGGGAGATGGTTTAATCAAAGTGGAAATGCACTTTTTACCTGATGTTTATGTGACCTGTGATGTTTGTAAAGGTAAACGCTACAACCGTGAAACCTTGGATATACGTTACAAAGGAAAAAATATTTACGATGTGTTAAATATGACCATCGAAGAGGCACAAGTGTTCTTTGAAGCCATCCCAACCATCAAAATGCGCCTCGATACCTTGATGGATGTCGGGTTAAGCTACATTACCCTCGGACAAAATGCCACAACCTTATCAGGAGGAGAGGCTCAACGCATAAAGCTTGCTAAAGAATTATCCAAACGGGACACAGGGAAAACCATATATATCTTGGACGAACCAACCACAGGATTACACTTCGCAGATATTAAACAATTACTCGCTGTATTGCATCGTTTACGTGATAAAGGCAATACGATAGTGGTTATCGAGCACAATTTAGATGTGGTTAAAACAGCCGATTGGGTGATTGATTTAGGACCCGAAGGTGGAGATTTAGGTGGCAAAATAGTCGCCCAAGGCACACCCGAACACATCTGTAAAAAATACAAAACCCATACCACGCACTTTTTGAAAAATATGCTTTGATTTTTGGCTAACGCCACACAGCTTTGCTGTTTTAAGGGACACTGAGATATTAATAAAAACGTGTCATTGCGAGGAGGAACGACGTGGCAATCTCATTGAGAATTGTGGTTTTGTTTGAAACGGATAAGGAACACGGAGGTTTTATTGATTGGCACAATGTCTGTTTCAACTACCCGTAAGAGTTTTTTTAATAGCAAGAGAATCTAATTGTATTGCAATGATGGGCGGGGCCCATCTTACATTCTTAAATTGTTTGGTGGAACCAAACCTACTTTCCATCACGAGTGGTGCAAATTTTATTAAAACTTTAACGTAGTGGAGTCCCTTGTGGGCTCCTTATCAATTTAAAATAATCGGTTTAAACCAAGCAAGGCTCCCACAAGGGAAGCCACTACTATATTCAGTTGCTTAAATTATAATTGACAGTTTCTTCGTCAGAGTTTAGAATATAATTACTGTTCATTTATTAAAAGTAAGAGAGGGATTTATGCGTTTAAAATTTATTTTCAAAATTTTTCTATCTATTCAAGTTTTGTGTAGTTTTTCAACTTTGGCAGACACTTGCGTGTTTTACTCTTATGAGGGAATTTCTTCAAAAATCGTAAGTTCAGAGCCAATGCATTTAAATGAAATATTTGCACTTAATACTATTTGGGCAGATCCAGTTGACATTGAGTTTTGGGTAGAAAAATGTGAAGCTGCTAATGATGTTTATTATTCCTTGATTACAAGGGTCGCACCAACCATAGCTGGAAAATCACGAGGTGCAAGCCATTATGATTTAATAGTTATACAAAATAATAAACAATTTGACGGAGTAGTAAATTATAGTAATAATTTATATATACCCACAGATACTTCTGCATTTTTATCAAACTTAACATCTCCTGATTTAGACCTTAGTCAACCCTTTACTTTGATTTTTACATGTTCAAATATTAGTGCCAACATCTATAATGCTTGTTCATCGGTTAATCCTGAAATCCATTTGGAAATAAATCCTCAAGCTAGTAGTCAAAATTTTACAATATCATCGGTGAGTGGTTCTTGGTATGACCCAATTTACAACGGTTCAGGATATAATGTTGTGCAAACACCAGCAGGTTTTCTTTTGTATTATTATGGTTACAAAGCGAATACAAACGGTGAAGCCTTGTGGTTAATTTCTTCCTTAGGTCCAAAAACAATTAATAAGGGAGAAATGTTTACTTTAGATATGTTTTCTGGTTTTGTTGGTAATGGGGGAAGTCTTACAACTAAACCGAATACTGTAAATTCTGGTACAATAGTATGGGGTAGTGCTGAAGTTGTTTTTGATACATGTAACTCGGGAGTAATAAAATTAACAAATAACAATGGTATAAATGTTACTCATAATATTTCACTTATTGCTGGAATTGATGAAGTGGAGTGTAGAGAGTAATGTATTTATCCAAGAATATTGTTTGTAAGTTTGACTTATCAAATAAGTGGTGTTTTAGAATTTTCAACAATTATTGAGCTTTAAACTTTTGACGGGAATATCCACAGAAGAAATTTTCAAAAAACCATCGTTGGTAAGCAGTTTTTCAAATATTTCATTATTTATTCAGCATTAAATTGTTTGGTGGAACCAAACCTACCTCCCACCACGAGTGGTGCAAATTTTAAAAAAACTTTAGCGTAGTGGAGTCCCTCGTGGGCTCCTTATCAATTCAAAATAATCGATTTAAACCAAACAAGGCTCCCACAAGGGAAGCCACTACTATAACCATTAAAACCTTCCAATAGTATTGAAATTAACATTCTTCAAACTCAAATAATACAGACTATCCGCTAGTTCTATTATTTCTTTGTTGGATTCTAATATTTCAAGTTGTGGGTGTTTAATGGCTTTTAATCCATTTTTTGCTCCCCAGATAGCGCCTGCCATGGTTGCGATGGTATCGGTATCACCTTTGAGGTTTTGAATAAATTCTATCATTTTATTGTAGTCTTGCTTTATAAATCTAAGCGCAAGATAAATGGCGGTGACTGTTGAGTTGATGGCTTGGATGCCATTGCCAAGTTGTTTTGCTACTTCTTTTGTTGTTGGTTTAGAGTTGCTTACTTTCCATGCTTGAGCTGTTTTTAGCTTGGTTTGGTAGGTAGGATTTTGCGTTTTTTGTAATTGTTCAAAAACATTACCTTCATTATCATTGAGCATGTAGACAATAACTTGAGCTACTATTTTGGCTCCATCGATGGCATCTGGATGGGTGTGTGTGATAACTGATGATTGTTTGATTGCATGTTGCATTAATTGTGGGTTGTTTGAGTAAAATAAAGCCACGGGCGCAATTCGCATAGCCGCACCATTTCCATAAGAGCCTTCTTTAAAATATTTAGTATTGAGATTGCGCCAGTCTTGTCCTTTATTTATAGCCTTGAGTAGTTTGGCTGCACTTGGCCCATAGCCTCGTGACCATAGATAACTGCTGGCAAATTGTTCAGCCAGCGCGTCTTGGTTAATGCCTTGATAGGCAATTAATGATCGAGCGATGTCAATTGTCATTTGCGTGTCATCGGTGTAACGAATTTCTCCATTTTTTGTAGAGCTAAAGAATTTCCATAGAGATCTTTCGATAATTCCTCCTTCGTATGGCGCACATAAGGCATCACCGAGTGCTAAACCAATTAAACAGCCTTCATATTTGTCTTGTTTATTCATGAAATAAAAGACAAAGCCAATTGAGGATAGTTCAAAAAATTCCTGTTATTGGTGTATAATCAGTTTGATAATTCATTGGTATAAACGTATGTTGAAATTAATTCTTATTTTGTTTGTGGCGCTATCAGCATCTGCGGGAGATCGGGTGACGGGTCTATCTTTTGCTACACGTTCACCAGTTATTGCAACACATGGTATGGCTGCGACTTCGCAACCGTTGGCGACTCAGGTAGCTTTGGATATTTTAAAATCAGGTGGTAATGCCATTGATGCGGCTATTGCTGCCAATGCTATGTTGGGTTTAGTTGAACCAACAGGTAACGGTATGGGTGGTGATATTTTTGCCATTGTTTGGGATGCAAAAACACAAAAGCTTTATGGTTTGAATGGTTCGGGGCGTTCACCAAAATCCTTAAGCAGGCAATGGTTTATTGATAATGGTTATGACAAAATTCCTTCCCATGGCCCTTTGCCTGTTTCGGTGCCTGGGGCTGTGGATGGCTGGTTTATGTTGCATGATAAATTTGGCTCAAAATCCATGCAAGAAATCTTGCAACCTGCTATTGATTACGCTGAAAATGGTGCGCCAATAACACAATTGATTGCTTATTATTGGAACCTCTCAGTTCCACGCCTTAGCAAATATGAGGGTTTCACTAAGCAATACACCATCAATGGCAAAGCTCCTAAAGAAGGTCAACTGTGGAGAAATCCAAACCTTGCTCATACTCTAAAAATTATAGCTAAAGATGGGCGAGATGCCTTTTATAAAGGAAAAATAGCTCATACCATTGCGGATTATATGAAAAAGCAAGGAGGTTTTCTTAGTTATGAGGATATGGCATCGCATCATGGGCAATGGGTCGAGCCAGTAAGCACCAACTACCGAGGATACGATGTGTGGGAATTACCACCCAATGGTCAAGGCATTGCGGCTTTACAGATATTGAATATTTTAGAACTATTTGATGTGAGTAAGATGCAATTAGACTCTGCTCAGTATGTGCATTTATTTACCGAAGCAAAAAAGCTGGCCTTTGAAGACAGAGCTAAGTTTTATGCCGATCCTGATTTTAATAAAATTCCTGTTAAACAACTGATTTCCAAATCTTATGCCAAAAAACGTGCCAAGCTTATCAATCTGAAACGAGCTGGCAAAAGTTACCCCGCGGGTAATCCAGCCTTAGAAAAAGGTGATACTATTTATTTAACCGTTGCTGATAAATTTGGTAATATGGTTTCTTTAATCCAAAGTAATTACCGTGGTATGGGGTCTGGTATGACTCCACCTGGTTTGGGTTTTATCCTGCAAGATCGTGGCGAGTTATTTACTTTGCAAGAGAATCATTTCAATACTTTTGAAGGTGGAAAACGTCCTTTCCATACGATTATTCCTGCCTTTATCAGCAAAGATGATAAACCGTGGATGAGTTTTGGGCTAATGGGTGGTGCCATGCAACCGCAAGGTCATGCGCAAATTGTGGTGAATATGATAGACTTTGGTATGAACGTGCAAGAAGCTGGTGATGCGGCACGAATTCACCATACGGGTTCATCCGAGCCAACAGGTGAAGTCATGACCAATGGCGGAATACTCAATATAGAATCTGGCTTTAGCTACCCAACCATTCGCGCATTGATGCGAATGGGGCACAAAGTTCAATTTGCTAATGGACCATACGGTGGTTACCAAGCTATTCGTTTAAAGGATGGCATATACTGGGGAGCATCTGAATCTCGCAAAGATGGTCAAGCAGCTGGTTATTAATTACTTTTAATCCATTGCACTAATTGTGGCAATTGTAAAGCACCTGACATGCGGTTGGCTTCTTTGCCATTTTGAAATGCCATCAGAGTTGGAATAGAACGGATACCTAACTGTCCTGAAAGTTGTTGCTCTTGTTCAGTGTTAACTTTGATTAAGATGTACTCACCTTTAAGTTGTGCTGCAGCTTGATTAAAAATTGGTGTCATCATTTTACATGGACCACACCAAGGTGCCCAAAAATCAACAATAATAGGTAATGAGGATTTCCGTACAATTTTGTTAAATGTCTTTGTGTCGACTTCAATAGCTTTATTACTAAACAAATCGTCATGACATTTACCACAGTGAGGATTATCCTTTAGGCGGTTATCAGGAACTCTATTGCTTGCTAGACATGTGGTACATACAACGGTTTTCATTTGTTATTATCCTCCAAAATACCATGTTTAATTGCCATATGAGCTAACTCAATGGTATTTTTTAAATTTAATTTATCTAAAATTCTATATTTATAAGTGGCTATAGTTTTATGACTTAGTATCATAATATCACCAATCTCTTTGGGTTTTTTACCTTGCGCCAGTAGCATCATAACTTCCATTTCACGTGCCGTTAATTCGTCAAACGGAGAGTTATCACCTCCGGGAAGCATTGATAATGCCATTTGTTGGGCAATGTCATGTCCAATGTAACGTCCTGTTGTCGCTACTTTTTTAATGGCATTTTCAAGTTCAGATGCTGCACACCCTTTAGTTAAGTATCCACTAGCGCCGGCTTCGAGCAATTGTTGTGGAAAAGGGTTTTCAGCATGTACAGTTAATATGATTACTTTTGTTTTATTCAAGTGTTGAGATATTCTTCTGGTCGCTTCGATACCACTTAATACTGGCATATTGACATCCATTAAAATCACATCGGGCTTGAGTTCACGTACCAAAGCAATGGCTTGTTCTCCATTTTCACCCTCTGCAATAAGTTTAATGCCAGACATTTTGGCTATAATCATTTTTAAACCAGTGCGAACCAGTTCATGGTCATCTACAATGACAATATTTATCACTTGCTTTCTCCTTTCCCTTTTTTGTTTGGTTATACTTTACTAAAAATTGACGGCAAATACAATCGTGTTAATCTTTTTTAATCAACCTATTTATTAGAAAGTGCTAATATATTGAATTTTCTTGTTTTATTTAGCAAATATAGTGTTTTTTGTTAATTTAATAGTGCTAGAATGGGACGCAACTTAATTTTTTAACTTAACTTTAATGAGGTTGTAATGACGACAAGAAAAAGACCAGTACCAGCAGAGTTTTTCTCAGATTGGAAAGAGCGCGAGGCACTTGCTGAGGCGATGATTCCATTAATTGGGCGATTATATAGAAAAAGTAATGTATCTTTATATATGTATGGCAAGCGTCTGATTAACCAAAAAGTAACCGATATAATGAAAGCACATCGGTTTGTTCGTCAAGTTGAGTCATCAGAGTTGAGTCTTTTTGATACCTTTCCTTTTGTTCAAGCTATTTCACAATTATCACTTGGACCTGCGCATATTGATGTTGGCAAAATCGTTCATAAGTATATGAAGACTGGTAATAAAGAAGATGTCTTCGAATATGTTAAAAGAGAATTAGCTGGTTTAATTGGTTCAAAGAAAAAACCAATTCCAAAACCTCAAGATGTTGTTCTTTATGGCTTTGGACGTATTGGTCGTTTAGTTGCTCGCTTATTAATTGATAAAACTGGTGGCGGAGATGTTTTGGTTCTTAAAGCGATTGTGTTGAGAAACTCAAAACACGCCAGTGATATTGTCAAACGTGCTGATTTATTACGTCACGATTCGGTACATAGTGACTTTAATGGCACGATTCGCGTACTACAAGATGAGAATAAGATGATTATCAATGGTAATGAAGTGCAAATGATTTATGCCAATTCTCCAGCAGATATTGATTACACAAAATACGGCATTAAAGATGCCTTAATTGTTGATAATACAGGTGTTTGGAAAGATAAAAAAGGACTTGGTGCTCATTTGCGTCCGGGTGCATCAAAAGTGTTATTAACAGCTCCTGCCAAAGATGGTATCCCAAATATTGTTTATGGCATTAATCATAATGACATTAAGAAAACAGATAAAATCATTTGTGCTGCTTCTTGTACAACCAATGCAATTGTGCCTGTGCTTAAATGTTTATACGATGAATATGGCATTGAAAATGGTCACGTTGAGACCATTCATGCCTATACAAATGATCAAAACTTGATTGATAACTTCCACCCCGGCGAAAGACGTGGTCGAAGTGCGGCATTAAACATGGTATTGACATCAACTGGTGCTGCTAAAGCGGTTGCTCGTGTATTACCAGAATTAAAAGGGAAATTGACAGGAAACGCAATTCGAGTTCCAACGCCAAATGTTTCGATGGCAATTTTAAAGCTTCAATTGGGTAAAGAAACAACAGCAGAAAAAGTTAAAGAATTTTTACGTCAAAAGTCTTTGCATTCGAAATTGCAACAACAAATTGGTTATACGGTTTCAACTGAAGTGGTTTCATCTGATTTTGTTGGCACTCGTCAAGCTTGTATTATTGATTCAACAGCGACCATTGTTGAAGGCAAATCATTGATACTTTATTGTTGGTACGACAACGAATTTGGATACTCTTGTCAAGTGATGCGTTGCTTAGAAAAATTTGCAGGAGTTGATTGGCCAGCTTATCCTAAAGCTAAGTAAATAATAACTGTATTGACTTCAAGGACAACATTTATGTTGTCCTTTTTTTTGATTTTTAATTCAGCTAAAGTTTATCTAACTTTGTTATAATGGAACTTTAAACAAGAGGTTTGTTATGAAAAGAGTAAAATTATTGATGATTTCATCCGTGTTATTGTTTATTTCGGCATGTGTCACTATTAATGTTTATTTTCCAGCGGCAGAAGCAGAAGATGCGGCATCAAAAATCGTTAATAAAATTATTGGAGAAGATGACAATTCCTCTATTAATGTCGAAAATCCTCAAGGATTAAACTTTAATCCTTTGAGTTTCTTTATCTCATCTGCTCATGCTGAAGTTAATATCAATATTTCCTCACCAGCAATAGTGGAAATCACTAACCGCATGAAAGCGCGTTATGAGAGTCGTTTGAAAACCTTTTTAGATCAAGGTATTATTGGGTTTTCAAATCAAGGATTTATTCAAATACTTGATGCTAAAAAGTTGGGGTTAAAAGACCGTCAAAAAGCCAAAAAATTAGTAGCAGATGAAAATCGTGATAGAAAAGCTTTATACAGAGAACTAGCCGTTGCCAATGGTCACCCCGATTGGGAAGATGCCATTCAGAGTGTTTTTGTTAAACAATGGCAAAAACAAGCACATACAGGCTGGAAATACCAAGATGCATCAGGAACTTGGCAAACTAAGTAGCTTTTTAACTAATTAAATCTACAAAAGAGGCATTTTACGATAAAATGCCTTTTTTTTAGACATCAATATTTTCTAATGGCAAGACAACGCAAACGTAAATTAATGGAGCAACCTATTGAGGTTGTGATTGAAGACTTAAGTCACGATGGACGTGGTATTGCACGCGTTAATGGGAAGGTTATGTTTGTTAATGGTGCTTTACCTGGTGAAAAGGTCATGGTTAAGCATACGGGTGGCAATAAAAACTTTGAAGAAGGTCTGGTTACTGAAGTATTAGAGGCATCAGAGGACAGAGTAGAGGCTAAGTGTCAGTATTACGATATTTGTAATGGCTGTACTATGATGCATCTTGCACCAACAAAACAAATTGAGTTTAAACAAAATACCTTAAAGCAAAACCTGATTAAGATGGCAAAAATAGAACCACAAACATGGATATCCGCCTTAACTGATGAATCGTGGCATTATCGTCGTCGTGCGCGTTTATCGGTGCGCTGGGTAATTGCTAAAGAAAAAGTGTTGGTGGGTTTTAGAGAAAAAGACGGGCGTTATGTCGCTGATATGGATTATTGTGAAATTCTGCAAAAACCCTTAGATGATTTATTGAAACCTTTGGCTTTGATGATAGAAAAATTACGAATCAGACAGCAAATTGCACAAATTGAAGCTTCAATTGCCGATGAAGATGTCGCTTTAATCATTCGTCATCTCAAACCTATTGGTGTGGAAGATGAAAAAGTCTTGTTGAATTTTGCGGCAGAACATGATGTTCGTATTTATTCACAATCCAAAGGCCCAAAAACTATTTTTGAAATGACCCAAAAGAAAAAACCGTTATTTTTTGATATGAAAGAATACGGTATTCGTATGGAGTTTCTACCCAGTGATTTTATTCAGGTCAATGCTAAAATGAACATCAAGATGATAAATCAAGCCATTGAGTTGTTGGATATTCAGAAAGATGACGTTGTACTTGATTTATTTTGTGGTTTAGGTAATTTTACATTGCCTTTAGCTAAAAAAGTCAAAAAGATTGTTGGAATCGAAGGCGAAAAAACCTTAGTGCAACGTGCTGTTGAAAACGCCAAATTAAATAAATTGAATAATATTGAATTTCACGAAGCAGATTTACGTAAGAATCATGAGAATTCTGAGTGGTTCAAACACGATTACAGCAAAATCATGATTGATCCTCCACGCAGTGGTGCTTGGGAGATATTGCCATTAATTGCTTCAACAAATGCTAAAACTTTATTATATGTTTCCTGTCATCCAGCTTCATTGGCACGTGATGCGGATAGATTAGTGAACGAATTCGGGTATAAAATGGTCAAAGCAGGTGTGATGGATATGTTTCCACACACATCACATGTAGAGTCTATGGCATTGTTTGTGAGATAAGCGTTAATATTCAGCTTTGTTTCAGAAAAAGCATGATAGAATTGTATTAATAACTAAAGATAGAGAGTAGAAATGAAACTATTGGCATTGATTATTGCATTTGCAATTAGTCATTTTGTTCAAAACCCTGAAAAATTCCGTCAATTTGATTGGTTTACACGATGGGTTGATTGGTTTAAACAAAAAGTTAATTTGCCGAACAGTGAATTAAATGTAGTTACTATCATAGGAGTTCCTGTACTGGTCATAAGCCTTTTGGCAACTGGATTGTTTACTTCTGCAGTTGGTGAGTTGTTTCTTGCTGTAGTGGTTTTGAGTTATTCTATTGGCCCTAAAAGTTTGGATGAAGAAGTGGTCAATAATACACTGAGAGAAAATCATGGAATTAGAAAAAATGCACAAGCTGCAGTTGTTATAAAAAAAATGACAAAAATTGCAATGCATAGGTGGTTTGGTGTTTTCTTTTGGTATGTTATTTTGGGTGTTGTCGGTGCTGTTTTATATCGGTTATCAGAAAGACTTTTTGCGATGACTAAAGAATCAGATTCCTTATACCCTGTAGTAAAAAATTTAATGAAAATATTAAATTATCCCGTTTCATGGGTAATGGTTATATCATTGGCTATTGCTAGTGATTTTGAACGAATTTATAAAAAATGTGTCCCTTCCATGAAGATGGATAGTATCGCAAAAATGGATACATCCTTTTTG
>JALWML010000296.1 GCA_027083915.1 Lysobacterales bacterium
GATTAACCGGGACAAACATCCCTATGCCTATTGCTCGCTTGCCATCTAGCCAAAATACCGAAGTGGCATCCAACTTTGCTCCATACTTCACCTCTGCTAGCGTATTTAATGGCAGCGTGGTTTGATCAGGTAATGTAATTAACGTTTGTTTTATTTCTTCAATACTTTGGTACTGCGTTTTTGCATTGAGAATAAATTGTCGGGTATCTGATTGCAATGATTGCAACGGCACAACATCGGTTTTATTGTTTATTTGACTGACTAGATAACTGGCATCAACACCCAAACTCTTTAATACATCCGCATAGGGTTCTATCGATATTTCTTCTTCGGCTTGTGCATAAAAACGTATTTTGGAGAGTTCAGGAACTGTCAATAACTTCTTTTTTAAATCCTCGGCTACCGAACGCATATGCATAATGTCATTTGAACCAGTGATGGCATAAACAACTAACGGTGTGTCAATAATTCTGTCGTTAAGAACTGGTGTTAAAACACCTGATGGGAATTTAACTTTAGCTCGCTCAATGGCATCTCTGATGTGATTCCAGCCCGTGTTGGTGTCATAGATATATTCCTTCATCTTTATTGTCACTTGCGCAAAACCTGCACGCGCTATGCCACGTATCTCACCAACTTCTTCAACTTGAGCAATTTCTTGTTCTAATGGTTCCAATACCAAATTCTCAATGTCTTCAACACTTGCGCCAGGGTACTGTGTGAGCACAAAACCGTTACGATAAGGGAAGAATGGATCTTCTTGTCTGTTCATATTAAACCAAGCAGACACACCAGCAAAAGCCAGTAAAATAGCAGTGGTTAATATTAAACGCTTTTGGTGAACTAACAGCTTGATTAAGTCCATTAGTTTTGTTGCAACCTCATGCCAGATGATAATTTACTTTGCCCCTTTATTACTACGGGGTAATTAATGCCATCGGTACTGGCAAAAACAATCTGCCCTTTGGCAATATATAAAGGTTTGATATAACTTTTATGCGCGACACCTTCCTTCACAATAAAGACATAGGGTTTATTGATTCCATCATCAATCACGCTTTCTAATGGCAATTGATACACGCCTTTATAGACTTGGGGGAAGTGAACGATTATTTCTTGACCTATCTTGTTATTTGCACCTTTATCGAGTTGTAAAACCACTTTCATTAAATGCGATTGACTATCGGCTATCTTTGATAATTCAGTTATTCGCAGTTGCAGCTTCTCTTCTTCATAAGTCCCTGTAAGCAATTGATTTAATCGTAAATCTTTATGCAATTGTTTGGTTATATCCACCTCAACCTCACCAATATCTTGCCCATTGAGAACAACAACAACCTGACCAACTTGAACAAACTCACCCACTTGCTTGGTTACAGAAACAATAACACCATCAAATGGCGCTCGAATCAATGACTCTTGTTGATTGGCATTAGCTAAATCAATTTGTGCCTTAATGGCTTTTTCTTTCGCTTTCAAATCTTTTAGTTCTGTTTCTTTATGCTCAAAGGCGGTACGACTCGTCGAATTGTTTTTCCTTAATTCTTTTAAATTTAATAAATCACGTTGAGACTGTGAGATTTTCGCCTTTATTGATTCTAATTGTGCTAAATTACTGGCAATTGTTGGGTCTAAATTTGGGTTATATAAGCTCACAAGCACCTGTCCTTGCTCGACCTTTTCACCTATTTTAACCAAAACTTTATCAATAGTGCCTGATAATAAAAATGATAAATTAGCCCGTTGCTTAGCAATAAGTACCGCTGGAATATCATGCAAACGGATGACATCGCTTGCGGAAAGTTCCTTAGTTTTAACGACAACACTAACTTCATTGCCACTATCGGTTGCAGCATTGCCCACACAGGACGATAATATTATTGTACATAACAAAAGTAGAGAGAGTTTTGCATACCACGCAGAATATGTAATGTGTTTTTTCATGCTTTGACTCCATTGATAATAAAGCCAATATAATCTTCTAAGAACTTTGAGTTTTTGCTGTATAAATCCTCAGACCATTGGCTAAAATGTGATTGTGCATTTAAATAGGAATTGACTGTTCCAATAAAGGTAACAATTAAATTTACTGGTTCAAAATCCTTTCTAAACGCCCCTGCATCCTGTGCTTGTTTAATCAAACGAGTGCCGTTTTCAATTAACGGTTTATCAAATTTCCCACAACTGCCATCGTTTTCTAAATTACTCCACGAATACAACCTCAAAATATCGGGGTTTTGTGATAAAAATTTAAAATAACTGCGTATTGTTTCTGAAACTAGCTCTATAGGATCTTCTGCTTTTGAGAACAAATCCATTTGTTTTGAAGCATAACTTTCAAAGGCTCGTTCTTTAACTTCTTCCCATAATTCCGCTTTGTTTGAAAAGTGATGAAAAATTAGGCTCTTTGCCACTTTTGATTCTTTCGCAATTCCTGCTATAGATACATGGCTAAAACCTTTTTGGGCAAATAGCTTAAAGGAAGCATTTAATATTTTTTCTTTATTAGTTAACATAATTTAGACGTAATAGTAAATAGATATAAAGTGGCAAAAACTACCAATTAAAACAAAAACATGAAAAATGGCATGGTTATATTTAATCTTATGAATAAGATATAAAAGTGCTCCGACTGTGTAAGACACACCTCCTGCAACAAGCCAAAATAAGCCATCACCTTGAAGGTTTTCTGCTAGGGGTTTATAAGCAAATAGAATAATCCAGCCCATCACAACATAGGCAATGGTTGAAACTACTCCAAAATGACCAGTAAAAAACACTTTCAAGACAACACCAATAACAGCCAGACTCCATACAACCGCAAACAATGTCCAACCAATAGAATCAGATAATGTCACTAAACAAAAAGGGGTATAAGTCCCTGCTATCATCAAATAAATAGCCGCATGATCAAAAATCTTTAACTTTCTCCTTTTCTCAATATCTGTTGCCGAATGATATAAACTTGAAGATAAAAACAATAAAAACATGCACACAGCATAGACAACAACACTAATTAGATAAGTTTTATCTTCAATCAACATGCCTTTCCTAACAAACAAATATAAAGCAAACAAACCACCCATAGCCCCAATGGCATGTGTGATAATGTTTATTTTTTCTTCCATAGGCGGATAGAATTTGACGATTTTCTTGGCGCTCATCACTTTTAGTTTAATTTAAAATGCCAATACTACTCCTGACTGACCGCTCGGTCAACAATATTTTAGTTTTATATTTAGAATGATATTATTTGGTGATTTATTTCTCATTCATCTACACTGCTTGAGAATGTATGAGATTATAGTTAGATTAGCGTTATCACGCAGAGAAGCAACATCAAGAGACTCTAATACAACTGTTCAAACCTTTTGAGTAATTTATTCTGTTCTCCTCGAATTTCCATCACTACTCGATGATTTTCAAAATCAAAATGCAATAAACCGAAGCTATCAACCACAACGTTATTCCCTACTCGGTAAGGATTGGGTTCATTTTTTTCAAAATTTAAAGCACGATTTAATCCACTTGAAGTGAAGTCAATCAAGGGGTAATCTAAGCCATTGATGTTCTTCTTTGCGATTTCAGATATATGTCTATCTCCTGAAAGCAAAATAACACTTTGTGCTTGTGATGATTTGATTAAATTTTCAAGCTTATCAAGCTCGTGTGGCATGTTTACCCATTTCTCAAATCCATGTAAAGGTGACAACACCTGAATACTACTCAAAATAACATTAAATTCTGCATTCGATTGCTTTAACTCACGCTCCAACCATTGCCATTGTTTAGCTCCTAGCATTGTGCCTTCACCGTATGTATTTGGTAAATACCGTTTGTCAGGTGCAGGATTTAGGTCTTTTGTCAGACTACTGCGGAAATAACGGGTATCTAAAATAATAATTTTTATTGAGTGCTTTCCAACTGCATAATCATAACTCGTATAAATACCCTCTTGCTTTCGTCGCTTATCATCTTTAACAACACCCATAAAATCAAGAAACAACTGTTGGGACTCTTGCTTCTTGTCAAATTCAACGCCACCATCGTTCATCCCATAATCATGGTCATCCCACGAACCTATTATGGTGTTACTCTGACTAAACTTTTTATAAGCAGGACTTTGTTTTAACTTTTCATAATCACTTCGAATAATGCTCATGTCATTATCTGGATTATCTGCATAAATAATATCACCACCCCAAACCCAAACATCAGGATTGTTAGCTTGAATTTCTTGCCATAAATTTTTTTCGATATGATTGTTATTGCAAGATCCAAAAGCAAGAGTAAAAGATGGCTTATCAACTCTGTGGTTTGCACAGGCAGTTAATAAAAAAATAACCGTTATAGGTATTAATTTTAAGTATTTCAT
>JALWML010000297.1 GCA_027083915.1 Lysobacterales bacterium
GCTCTATAACCAACACCAACCAATAACATTTTCTTTGTATAACCTTCAGTCACACCAATAACAATATTATTAACTAATGAACGCATAGTGCCAGTAATAGGCATAGAAGCATCATTTTTTGGACTAAATACCAATGATCCATCTTCTTCTTTTATAGCGACATTTTCATGCAACTTAAGAGAGCCTGTTCCTTTTGGTCCTTTAATTGTTATATTTTGATCTTTAATATCAACCGTAACACCAGAGACAATAGTGACTGGATTTTTTGCAATTCTAGACATACTATTCTCCTATTTAACTATGCAGATGACTTCGCCACCGACACCAGCTTCTCGAGCTTCAAAATCAGTTAATAAACCTTTTGAAGTTGAGATTATTGCTGTACCGAATCCTGCATCAATTTTTGGCAGCTCATTTTTACCTTTATACAATCTTAAGCCTGGCTTAGATGCACGATTTATGTATTCAATTACAGGTTTTCCTTGATAATATTTCAAGTTAACTTGTATTTGCGGATGTCCAGTTGAACTGTCTTTTTCACCAATTAATGCAAAAGATTGGATATACCCTTCCTTTTGCAATACTGAACATAGGCTTTTCTTTATTTTTGAAGCTGGAATCATTACTGATTTCTTAGCTACCATTTGTGCATTTCTTATGCGTGTTAGCATATCTGCAATTGGATCTGTCATACTCATAATCTTTTTCCTAATCTATTAGCAGCTTACCAGCTCGCCTTTTTCAATCCAGGGATATCGCCACGCATTGCAGCTTCTCTGAACTGTGTTTTACTTAAACCAAACTTACGGTAATAACCACGAGGCCTACCAGAAAGCTTACATCTATTTCTTTGTCTTGAAGGAGAAGAGTTTCTTGGCAATTTCTGCAGCTTAACATAAGCATCCATCATGTCTTCAAATGAAGTTTCAGGATTTTTAATTATTACTTTTATTTCTGCTCTTTTCTTAGCATATTTTGCTACAATTTTTGCTCTTTTCAAATCTCTTTGAACCATTGATTCTTTTGCCATAATTCTTCTCTATTTATTCTTAAAGGGAAAACTAAAAGCAGACAATAATGCTTTTGCTTCTTTGTCACTTTTTGCAGTCGTCACAAAAGTAATATCCATACCGCGAATCGTGTCAATCTTATCGTATTCGATTTCAGGGAAAATAATCTGCTCTTTAATTCCCATTGAATAGTTACCACGACCATCAAATGATTTTGCATTTAAACCACGAAAATCTCTGATTCTAGGAATTGATACGTTTACCAACCTATCAAAAAATTCATACATTTTGTTACGTCTTAAAGTAACTTTACATCCAATTGGCCAACCATCACGAATTTTAAATCCCGCAACTGATTTTTTTGCATAAGTTACTAATGCTTTTTGTCCAGTAATCTTTTCCATGTCGCTAGTAGCATTAACCATGATTTTCTTATTGCCTACAGCTTCACCAACACCCATGTTTAAACCTATCTTAACAAGTTTTGGTACTTCCATAACATTTTTGTAACCGAATTCCTTCATCATTAAAGGTACTACAGTCTCTTTATAATATGTTTCTAATCTAGTCATAATATCACTCTACTTATGCGTCAACCGCTTCGCCATTTGAACGAAACACTCGAATTTTTTTACCATCGTCAAGAGTCTTAAAACTAACCTTGTCGCCCTTGCCTGTTGCATTATTAAATAACATAACATTTGACACATGTATTGGCGCTTCTTTAGAAATAATTCCACTTGGTTTTTCAGGATTATTTGGGTCAACCTTTACATGTTTCTTTACCATGTTTACGTTGTCAACCAATAACCTATCGTCTTTTAATACAGCTAATACTGAACCACGAGTCCCTTTTGAACGTCCCGCGATCACTATAACTTCATCACCTTTTTTTATTCGATTCATCTTTCTTACTCTTATAATACTTCAGGAGCTAATGAAATAATTTTCATAAACTTTTCTGAACGAAGTTCTCGGGTTACAGGGCCAAATATACGCGTTCCAATTGGCTCTAATTTACTATTTAACATTACTACTGCATTGCCATCAAAACGGATTAAAGATCCATCTGGACGCCTAACACCTTTTCGTGTTCTAACAACAACAGCATTATATACTTCACCTTTTTTCACTTTCCCGCGAGGAATGGCGTGTTTAACAGTTACTTTAATAATGTCACCAATACCAGCATATCTTCTCTTAGATCCGCCTAGTACCTTGATACACATTACTTCTTTAGCACCGCTGTTATCAGCTGCGCTTAATCTACTTTGCATTTGAATCATGGTTTATACCTCTTAAATTGAATGCCTAAGCACTTATTGTGCTGCGTTGACTAAGCCAACAACTTTCCACGATTTAGTTTTTGAATATGGACGAGTCTCAGTAATTTTTACCTCATCCCCCATTTTAAAACTATTGTCTTCATCATGAGCATGTATTTTTGTTGAACGTTTAATATACTTTCCATATATAGGATGCTTTTCTTTACGTTCTAATAAAACAGTAACAGTTTTATCCATTTTGTCACTAACGACAACACCTTGCTTTGTGCGCAATATTTCTTTTTCTGTAGTCATTATTTGTTACCTGCGTTGTTCAATCCAAGCTCATTTTGCTTGATTATTGTCTGAGCTCTAGCAATATCACGTCTAACTTCTCTTAGTACATGAGTTTTTGTAAGCTGACCATTTCCACGTGCCATTCTTAAATCAAATTGAGTTTTTAACAATTCTGTTAATGTCTCTTTTAACTCTGCTGGCTTTTTACTTTTCATTTCTTTAGCATTCATTTACATCACCGTTCTTTTAACAAATGTTGTACTAAACGGGAATTTAGCAGCAGCTTTAGCAAAAGCAGCTTGAGCCACTTCTTCTGCAACACCCTGAATCTCGTATATTACTCGACCTGGTTTAATAACCGCAGCCCAATATTCAACATTACCTTTACCTTTACCCATACGAACCTCAACAGGCTTTGCTGTAATAGGTTTGTCTGGAAATACTCTTATCCATAATTTACCACCACGACGGACGTGACGTGTAATGGCTCTACGACCAGCTTCAATTTGTCGAGCTGTCATAAAACCTCTGCCAGTAGCTTTAAGACCAAATTCGCCAAAGCTTACTTTATTACCTGCATGCGCAAGACCGCGATTACGACCTTTTTGCTGCTTTCTAAATTTTGTTCTTTTTGGTTGCAGCATTGTTATCTCCGTTTCTTACTTTGTTGTTTCTTTTGTTCTTGTGAAGCATGTAAGTCAAAAACATCACCTTTATAAACCCATACTTTAATGCCTAAAACACCATAAGTTGTATAAGCTTTACCCATTGCATAGTCGATATTTGCTCTAAAGGTATGTAAAGGCACACGTCCTTCTCTATACCATTCAGTTCGTGCAATTTCAGCGCCGTTCAAACGACCAGCAACTGCAACTCGAATACCAAGAGCACCAAGTCTCATCGCACTACCAACTGCTCTCTTCATGGCGCGACGGAACATAATACGCCTTTCTAGCTGAGATGCAATACCTTGAGCAATTAAATCTGCATCTAATTCAGGTTTTCTGATTTCTGCAACGTTTACGTTTGTTGGAACACCCATCATTTTTGATACGGTTTTCTTTAAACGCTCGATATCTTCACCTTTTTTGCCAATAACAATACCCGGTCTAGCAGTATGAATTGTAACGCGCGCATTGTTTGCAGGGCGATCAATCTCAATCTGGCTAACTGAAGCATTTGCTAATTCTTTTCTTAAGTATTTTCTAACTTTAATATCCTTAATCAATTGATCTGCAAAAACTTCTTTTTCTGCATACCAAGTTGCATTCCAAGGCTTCGATATACCTAGTCTAATTCCAATTGGATGTACTTTTTGACCCATAATATTACCTTTATGATGCTTCAGCCACTTTCACAGTGATATGGCTGGTTCTTTTTAATATTCTTGTTCCCCTTCCTTTTGCACGTGCTCTTCCACGTTTTAAGGTCGGGCCTTCATCTACTGTGATAGTACTGATGATTAATTCATCAACATCCAGTCCTTCATTATGCTCTGCATTAGCAACCGCAGACATCAATACTTTCTTAATTAAATGTGCTGCTTTTTTAGGGCTGAAAGACAACAATTGTTCAGCTTTTTCGACCTGCATACCGCGCACTTGGTTTGCTACTAATCGCACCTTTTGTGCCGATATTGCAGCTCTGTTATGTTTTGCTGTAATTTCCATACTCTTCACCTATAATTATGATTTTTTATCAGCCTGATGGCCTTTAAAAGTTCGTGTTGGTGAAAATTCACCCAATTTATGGCCGACCATTTCTTCAGAAATTAGTACTGGAACATGCTGTCTACCAT
>JALWML010000298.1 GCA_027083915.1 Lysobacterales bacterium
AGCTTATTTAGAGGTTGGTAATGATATTGGGGGTATCGATATTGGAATATTAACCAAAGAAACCGTTAGTAATATCACCATAACGCAATTAGGAGCAGATGAAACATTAGCTTATAACCCTCCCCCCCCTCCTGAGCTGCCACGTAAATTACATGACCGCCCACCTTTATTAATCAATGCCACTATTACAAAAGGTGGATTTTCACAAGAGGTCAATGTGCTTGGTGTGCATATGCGTTCACGCAGTGGTATAACAGGTTCACAACGCACGCGCATTCGTAATAAACACTTAGAACAAGCGCTTTCCGTTGCCAATATGGTACAAGACATACAAACACTCTCACCAACAGTGCCACTAATCATCACAGGTGACTTCAATGATTTTGAATTCTCTGATGGTTATGCTGATGTAGTGGGAGAAATCAAAGGTGTTGTTGATCCAGTTAAAAATTTGCTTTCCAGCAATGGAGCCAGTGTTGTCACACCAACATTAGTCAACGCCATCGATACATTACCCATAGATAAAAAATATTCTTTTGTTTTTAGAGGCACCATTCAAGCACTCGATCACATGTTGATAAACGATGCTGCTTTGGTATTGATGTCGGATGTGGCTTATGTGCGCGGTAATGTCGATGTTCCACTAAAGTACCGAGGAGATTATTCACAAGTATTGGCGATGAGTGATCACGATGGCTTGGTACTTTACCTCAATTTATCCGATGAAGTTTTTTCTAATGGCTTTGAATAATAAAAGTGCTCAAGTTTAAATCAAGAAAACGCAAACATTTTCCAAAACTATCCCTACTCATTTGGATTATTACGCTTGTAGCTATTGTATTAGTGCAATATTATCCGCAATGGATTGATATCAATAACCAATTTGCCATTATTCCTGCCAATATGCATGATGCCATCAGCCAATCTTGGACTAATAGTTTAAGACTCATTAGTGCTCTTTTTATTCATGGCAACTGGCAACATTGGGCTGGAAACATGTTACTTTTTCTCATCATCGCCCTGCCTTTAGAACGAAAATTAGGAAGCTTTTGGTTTATCATAATTTATCTTGTTTCTGGAATATCAGCCAATCTACTGAGCATTATTCAACTGTCTGACTCGACTCATTATCTATTAGGTGCCAGTGGTGCTGTTTCTGGATTACTCGGTGCTTGGCTAATGCTGTTTCCACGGCAAAAAATGAGTGTAATTATTCCTGTTGGACTTTACTTACAAAAAATAAGTATCCCTATTGTCTTCGTCGCTATTATTTGGCTGAGTATCCAATTAATTCTGCAAATGACCAGTGTTGGTTCCATGCCTATTGTTTGGGGATCTCATATCATTGGTTTTGTGGTTGGTTTTATTATTGCTTGGTTGTATCGTGTTTCAAATACTTGAGACTCATTAGCAATAAGAGTACAATTGCTACATGAGCGATAGTACCCTTTATAAAATAATTTTCTTTAATCAGTCAAAAGTCTATGAGCTTTATGCCAAAGATGTATTTTCCAGTGATATTTATGGGTTTATCACGGTAACAGAACTTATTTTTGAGCATAATTCAACCATTGTCATTGATCCAGCTGAAGATAAAATTCGTGATGAATTTGCCAATGTAAATACTCTACACCTCCCAATGCAAAGCATTATTCGAATTGAAGAAGTCAAAAAGAAAATGTCATGTAAAATTCGAGACATTAAAAAAGGTGAAAACATCACATCCTTTCCTACTCTACCTAAGCAACCAAAATGAACCAACAACACATTCTAATCGTTGATGATGAGCCAGATATTAGAAATCTCATATCTGATATTTTAGCAGATGAAGGGTATTCGGTAGCCACAGCTGCTAATGGAGAAGAGGCGAATAAACAACTTACAGTCAAAAAACCAAATTTAGTATTACTTGATATATGGATGCCAGATATTGACGGAATTAGTTTAATGAAGGGCTGGATTGAGAACAAGTTGGTTACGGCTCCCATTGTCATGATGTCAGGACATGGGACTGTTGAAACTGCTGTAGAGGCTACTCGCTTAGGAGCAAAAGATTTTATTGAGAAGCCGCTTTCGCTGGCTAAACTTTTACAAACCGTTACTGATGTATTAGAACAATCAAACCAACAAGATTTGGAAGAACCAGAGAACGAAATTAAACTCAATTCGCTTGAACCCATTGGTAATTCCGATGCCATAAACCACGTTAAAAAAGCACTCGATAGAATTTCTAAAACAAAAAACCACATCGTCATTGAGGGGGAATATGGTACAGGTAAATACACCACAGCATTACTCATACACACTAAAAGACATGGCAACAAACAGCCTTGCATAACCCTTGACATAAAAACTGTGGCTGATGATTTTGAGGATAAAGTCACTGGCATTAATGGCTGCTTTTACCGTGCTCAATCTGGCACTTTAATTATCAACAATATTGATTCGCTTTCTACTGATCAGCAGGACAAATTGTACTCCTATTTGAAACATGCGCACTACACTATTGACAAAAAAAATACGGTACAAAACATTGATTTTCAAATAATTGCAATCAGTGAATTTTCTTTAGTACCACAAATTAAGGCAGGTGATTTTTCACCTGAGCTTTTTGCTTTATTAGCAGAAGACAAGATTCACCTTCCCAGTCTTGCCCAAAGACAAGAAGATGTTCCAGAGTTAATTACTTATTTTGTCAATACCTTACCTGATACGGAACAAACTCCCTACCGTAAAATGTCATTTGCAGCGCAAAACACCTTGCGAAACCATCAGTGGGACAACAATATTCGCGAACTCAAAAACACCGTTAGGCAATTGCTTCTCAACGATACAGAAGGAGAAATTTCTTTAGACGAGGTCAGCGAATTATTATCACAAGAAACCACAGAAGAGCCCACCGTTTTTCATAACTGGTATAAGTTACCTCTTCGTGAAGCTCGAGATGCATTTGAAAAAGATTACCTTATTCATCAGCTTAAAGCTGTTGATGGACGTGTCGGTGAGTTGGCAAAAATTGCAGGAATGGAACGCACACATTTGTACCGAAAAATGCGTGCTTTAGATATCAACCCAAAAGAAATAATTAAGTCATGAAAATTCTTATACTCGGAGCTGGTCAAGTTGGCTCATCAATCGCCGAACACTTAGCCAAAGAAAACAATGACATCACTGTAGTTGATACCGATTTAGAAAAACTTATAGACATGCAAAATAGACTGGATTTGCGTGGTGTGCACGGTAACGCATCTCACCCAAGTGTACTGATGCGAGCAGGTGCAGAAGATGCTGATATGGTAGTGGCATTAACCAATAGCGATGAAATTAACATGGTGGCCTGTCAAGTGTGTCATAGTATATTTCACACGCCTATAAAAATCGCACGTGTTCGGCAATCAGAATACCTTGATTATCCCCAATTATTCGATAACGACCATTTACCTATTGATGTTTTCATTAGTCCTGAAAGATTAGTCACCGAACATATTCGTCGACTTATTGATTATCCTGGTGCTTTACAAGTCATGGATTTTGCGCAAGGCATAGCACAACTGGTTGCCATTGTTGCCGATGATGAAGGCCCATTAATCGGTCATCAACTGCGCGAGATTCACAATTACATGCCAGAAGGAGTCGATGCACGAGTGGCTGCAATATTCAGAGACAATAAACCCATATCACCTGATGGCGATACGGTAATCAAAATCAATGACATGGTTTTCTTTTTTGCTGCTAAAAAAGACATCAAAGCAGTTATGAAAACACTGCGTCATACCGATAGACCAGTCAAAAAGGTGATTCTAGCCGGTGGTGGAAATATCGGCTTTGCACTGGCAAAAATGCTAGAAGATGATCACTCCATAAAAGTCATTGAGGGCAATAAAAAACGATCACGCTTTATTGCCGAAGAACTCACCAAAGCTCTAGTTATCAAAGGTGACTGCACTTCAGAAGAAATATTATTTGAAGAAAACGTTGATCAGTGCGATATATTTTGCGCCGTCACAAACGATGACCAAACCAACTTATTGGCAGCATTGATGGCAAAGAAAATGGGCGCTGATAAGGTATTAACATTAATCAGTAAACACAACTACGCTCAATTGCTCGAACGTGATCAGATTGACATAGCCATCTCACCACAACACATAACCATTGGTGGCTTGCTAGTCCATGTACGAAAAGGCAATATGGCACGAATCCATTCACTTCGAAATGGCGCAGCAGAAGCCATTGAAGTAGTTGTACACGGTGACGCCAGCACCTCAAAAGTTATTGGTAAGCAACTCAAGGACATCAACCTACCACCAGGAACAACAATCGGTGGAATTATACGTGGCAAACAAGTCATTATTGCTC
>JALWML010000299.1 GCA_027083915.1 Lysobacterales bacterium
GTTGTTGTTGATAAAGATAAATTGGATAAATATAAGCTCAATATAGCAACTGGTTAATTTAAAAGGAAATGAATGCTCACTCTAAAAATAATAATTTTAATTAGAAAAAACTAAAAACAACTCCCCAAATTGCTAATAAGACAGAAATTACCAATATAAACCCAACTAATTTAATTTTCCAAAGGGGGACAGTATTCACATCTAGATGTGACATTCGCATATGCAAATCTTTATAACGCCAAACAGCTTGCAGGAAAGAAGCGAGGCTTAACAGCAACAAAGTTATGGTTATAAACAATACAATCACAAGGGGCATTTCCTCTTTTAAAAATTTAATGACACCCAAACCAGTGGCAAAAAAGGATAAACCTGTACGCAACCATGCTTGGAAGGTTCTTTCGTTAGCTAAAACGGTTCTGTCTCGGGCAAGTGCATTATTGTCTTGAGTTTGTTTTTGTTTTTTATTTTCTATTTCTGTCATGCTGCCAATCCGGGTAATAATTGTGTTAATCCAGATGTTATCATTTCAATGCCGATTGCGGCTAAAATCAAACCCATTATCCGTGTGGCAATATTCAAACCTGTTGTACCAAGTTTGTTGCCAATGGGTGTAGCAAGTCGCAATGCTAGCCAAATTAAAAACGCCAAGACTAGTACATCAATACTTAATATTGACCAGTTAGCGAAGTTTGCTGCTTTATGTGCATCAACTATAACCAAACTAATAGCACCAGGTCCCGCAATAATAGGAATAGCTAATGGAACCACAGCAATACTTTCTTTTTCTGATGCCTCATCTGCTTCTGTCGGCGTTTGTCGCGTATGACTTTGTCTGGCTCTTAACATAGAAATTGCCATGAGTAAAATCAATAAACCACCACCAGTTTTAAAAGCTGAAATACTGATGCCAAAAAAAGATAACAATGCTGTACCAGCCCAAATTGAAACAATAAGTATGATGGCAACAGAAATGGCAGTGACACGAGCTATTTGATTTTTTTCTAAAGTTGTTCTGTCGTTGGTCATGGATAAGAAAATCGGAACAGCACCCAAAGGATTGGCAATAGCTAACATACCGATAATAGATTTTGCGTAAAGAAGATAATCTGGATTTATATTCATGGTTTATATTAATAATTTTTTATTAATTATAACTGATAAGCCGCTAAAAGTACGATGCCTTCGAGCATTTCACCTAATATACTCTCTGGAGGTGGTTGATACTGGTTAGATTCTTTGCACAACAACTCAAGCCAATTTATTAACCATTGAATGTCTTCTTTACTGTAATAAGCACTCATGACTTCACAATTTAAAAACAAACTACGGATGTCTAAATTGGCAGATCCCGCCATAGCAAAATCATCATCAAATACCAGAGCTTTTGCATGTACCATTTTATTAGGTACAAGCCAAATATTAACACCAACTTTATGCAATTCTCGTATATAACGACGGCGTGCAATATCGGCTAAACGGTGATTGGATTTTTCGGGGACAATCAAATTAATTTTAACTCCACGAAGTGCCGCAAGTTTCAAGGCTTCTTGCAAACCTGTGTTAGGAATAAAATAGGGTGTGATAATAGTGATACTTTGTCTGGCTAAATAACAAGCATTCAATATAGCCACATAAATTGGATCATCATCCACATCAGGACCTGAAGGAATGATTTGAATCTGCTTTTTTCCCCTATTAACTTGTTTTTTAAATTTAAGTTCTATTTTGACTTCCTTATTAGTGGCAAAATTCCAATCTGCTGTGAAAATATAATGATAAACTTCTACTACTTGACCCGATTGGCTGCTACTTAAATCAACCCAACAATCCTTTGGGCATTTTTCTCCTAAGTATTCTTCTGCTAGGTTTCTACCGCCTGTCCAGACTTGCTTTTTATCAACTATAACGATTTTTCTGTGGTTACGTAAATTAGTTCTGCCCCTAAATGGTAGATGTAAAACAGGTATAAACCATGCCACTTCACCACCAATGTCAATTAATGGCTGCACTTGTTTTTTCGGCAAAGTTAAAGAACCAACACCATCAAGTAAAAGTCTAACTCTAACACCTTGAGCCGCTTTTTTTTCTAACAATGATAAAATTTTATTACCAACATTGTCATCAGCTAATATAAAAATAGCAATATCAATGGTCTGCTGTGCTGATTCTAGTAAAATCACCAATTCTTGCCATGCTTGTTTACCATCAGCATGAAATTTATTGTGGTTGTAGTCAGTCGATGATGGCAATCCCATAGCAACCATTAAGTTATTGATTGAATGCGTGTTCGTATTTAAGCAAACAGGCAAATCCAATGTTCCTTTTTGTTTTTTTAATTTATTAAATTTTCTGTCGCCAAAAATCAAGTATAATGGGATACCAACTAATGGAACGAAAACAATTATCAATAACCACCCAATAGTCGCAGAAGGTTTACGGGGATTTCTTAGTATTTGTGTAATGAGAACAATGCCTAAAATAAAGCCAAAAATACTGGCGATATGAAATAACTCAGTCCAAAAAACTGGATTTTTGAAAAATGGCACAAATAGTATATCGTTCATGATTTCATTTTAGCAGAATTATATAAAACCCACTACTAATGTATTTTTGTTTAAGAATAGCTTCTCAAAACTTAAATTTCCCTAATCCCGATAGAGAAAATACAAAGATAGCTCAAGCACTTAATGCACTTAAGAATTCAATGGCTTGCACTCTCAAATATGTTTACATATCGAGATTAGGGAATTTCAATTCATGACTAAGATTTTATCGTTGTCCTACGTTCTTCTTTCTTTGCAAACAACCATGCAAAAAAAGCTAGCAGAAAATACAAAACAATGATGGCAAACATCTCTTTTGGCTTGTTCTGGAATTCATAAAACAAGATAAATCCACCGCCCATTGTTAAACCAATAATTGAAGCCAATGTCAAAGTAAAGGAGGAGTCTGTTTTGTCTCTAATTTTGAAATTCGCAATTGCCATTAATAGTGAAACTAATAAGAAAGTAATGCTACCGAATTCTAATATGAGTTTTAATCCACCAATTAAGATTAACAAACTGGCAACAGCTGCCATGGTTAAAATAGCATTTATTGGAATCATGCGACTTCTTTTTGATAAAATACTTGGAAAAAAACCATCCTCAGCCACAACCGCCATTTGTCTTGATGAGCCAAATAACGTGCCACTTATCGCACTGCTGGTAGCGAGTACAGCACCGACAATAACTAAATTAGTCCCCAGTGAACCCAAAACATCACCAGCTCCCGCGGCAAGTGCATATTCTTGGTTATCAATTATGTCCTTTAATGGTATGGCAAATAATGCCCCCATAGAGATAACAACGTAAATTAATATAGCAAGAAATATCGCCGAATATATGGCTCTGGGAATATTCTTTTCAGGGTTGCTCATTTCATTTACGGCATTGATGACCAACTGAAAACCTTCATAGGCAACAAAGGTAATTGAAGCAACAATGAGAATGTTTAATACAGAGGCTTGTTCTACATCTTGAGCAAAGTTTTCCATAAAACCTGCAAAGCTTGTTTGCCCATGTTGTATTAAAACAATAGAAATAAAGGTGAGGATAAGCAATTTGGTATACACCATTAAATCTTCAATTTTTCCCATGCCTTTAACGCTTAAAATATTTATTGTTGCAAAAATTGCTATTACGGCAATGGCAATGCCTTTTCGCATCCAAATATTATCGGCAAAGCTAGTTGAACTGATGGCATAAGATGAAAAAGTATAAGCATAGAGCGCTAGTGTACTGATATAACCAAATATCACGAACCAGCCAATAACAGAAGCCGCAAATTTCGAATGTGGATAAGTGTATTTATAAAAAGAATAAGTGGCTCCTTCATCTTTATAATAAACACCTAATTTGACATATGAATAGGCTGCAAGAGATGCAATTAAACCACCGACAATAATGGCAACTGGCGTTAAGTTACCCACCATCGCAACAGAAATTCCAAGAATAGTAAAAATCCCACCACCGACCATTCCACCTAGTGCGATGGCGATAAGTTCTAATAACCCAAGGTTTTTGCCTCTTTTTCTGTGTATTGATCTCATGTGCTTGCTACTCATGTTATTATAATATTTCATTATATGATTAAATCTGCTCAATAGTGAATAATATTTTTAGAGACCGTTGCATAACTCTGAGGCGGTGGAAAAAAGAATGGAAAATGCTCCAATCAAGGCAAAAAATGAGTCAAATAGCTCGCTATTTGCGAATTTTTTAATGAAGAGTGGTGCATTTTACAACTTTTTTACTCGTTCCACGAGTTGTGCAAAGGTCTCTTTAATAAGCATTCTAT
>JALWML010000300.1 GCA_027083915.1 Lysobacterales bacterium
AAATAAGAGCAGTGTACAAACACGCATAAAAGATACTTCAAATGATATTGTTTTTACTAATGGGTTTGAGGGAGTATGAGCATGAAAAATAAATTAGAAACAACACAATCACGAAGAAACTTTCTAAAATCTAGTGCAGCAGGTGTGGCTCTATTTTCTATGAGTGGTTTAACTCTATTTTCTCCACGAGTAAAAGCGGCGACCATAAACTATGATTTTGTTGCTGAAACTTATGTTAAGACAATGGTTGATGGTGTTAATGTCACTGCATGGCAATTTAGAAACCTTAGTGGAACTGGTCCTGGTGATTTATCCGCAGGAATAGTGGCTCAAACAGGCGATACAATAATCATTAATCTTACAAACAACTTAACTACATCGATTAAATTTGATATTCCAGGGGTGTTAGAAAATCAAGCGTTATTAAGTCCTGGCACATCTGCAAGTTACAACATAACTGCACCAACAGCAGGTAGTTATTTCTTTAGAGATAATAAAGTTGATGAATTTGGTCAAGCCATGGGTTTAACAGGACCTATGGTCATCATGCCAAGTAATGGTTCGCAAACCTTGTATGATGGAGGTCCAGCATTTGATCGCCAATATACTTTGGTTTTAAATGACTTTGACGATCGGCTAAATGCTGCAACTGCCAATGGACAAAGTTTTGATTTAAATAATTTTGAACCCAATTATTATTTTGTTAATGGTTTATCATACCCCAATACTTCTACCGATGTGGATACTAAAATTGCCATGAGCATGGGGGAAGATATTGCTATTCGTTTTATTAATGCTGGATTATTGGCTCACTCGATGCATTTTCATGGTTATCATGTCAAGGTTATCAGTCGAGATCGAATTCCTGTTACTGATATAATCGATAAGGATACGGTTGTGGTAAGTCCTGGCGAATGCGTTGATGTAATTCTACCTGTGAATCAATTGGGTAAATTTCCATTACATACCCATTATATTCCAGCAGTTACCGCTAATGGTGTTTATGTCAATCCCTATGGTGGTTCATTACTTTTGCTTGATGCAACTTAAAAAAATCTTTGAATTAGAATAGATTCCTTGAGGAGAAAAATGATTCGGTAATTTCTAAGGCGTGGTTTATTCGATTTCCCATAAAATTTTTAATTGATTGGATTGTTTTATAAATTTTAAGTAAGATAACAACAGAATAGGCGTTAAGTCCTATTCTGTTGTTCTCCTTTTAATTTTACTTATTAAATTTTTTTAAATATTTACCGCACACACTTTATCATAGCAGTAGTTGGATTCTACATTTCATACTTTAATTGACAAATTTTCCATTCTTTTTTCCATTCTTTTTTCCATCGCTACATAATTATGTAAAGGTCTCTAATTAAGTCATCTCACTTCATTTCTCTAGTGTTAATTTTTCGATAGTTTTTTGTTTTGGGTGTACGTTATTTTGGGCAATGCATTAACTTGTAATTTGCTATGAAAAATTGGTAAGATAGGCTATCTATTTATGTTTTAAGGAAAAATAATGAAAATTCAACCTGTTCATCTTTTGCTCGCTATCTTGTTCTTTTTCATGGTTAGCCCTGTTTACTGTGCACTATCAGATGATTTTGTTATCACTGTAAAGACTGATAACACAGGCACATCGGCAAATAATCAATTTACTATTCCTACTTTTGGTGGAAGTTATAATTACAGTGTTGATTGCGATAATAATGGTTCAAATGAAGTGGTTGGAGCAACTGGTAATTACACTTGTACTTACCCAAGTGCTGGTACTTACACTATTCGAATCAAACACAATCTTTTCTCTGGAACTGGTTTTCCTAGAGTTTATTTTAATAATAGCGGTGATAAACTAAAAATTATATCCTTAGACCAATGGGGCACATCCCATTGGTCTAGTTTTGATAGTGCTTTTTTTGGTTGTGCCAATATGCTTACCCCTGCATTAGACAGCCCAAATTTAATTTCAGTTGTATCGATGAGTCTAAGATCTATGTTTAATAATGCTACCCTAGCTAATCCTGACACCAGTACTTGGGATACTTCACAAGTTGCTGATATGGATGCTATGTTTTATTATGCAAGCTCCGCTAATCCAGATACAATTAATTGGGATACATCACATGTAATTAATATGGGTTCTATGTTTGTTGGCGCAAGTTCAGCTAACCCTATAACCAGTGGATGGATTACTACTCAAGTGACTAAGATGAATGGTATGTTTTGGGGGGCAACATCAGCTAATCCTGATACCAGTAGTTGGGATACTTCACAGGTAACTAATATGGGATCTATGTTTGCTAGTGCTAGTTCAGCTAATCCAGATGTCAGTGGGTGGAATACCTCACAAGTAACAGATATGAGTAATATGTTTTCTGGAGCAAGCTCTGCAATACCTGATACAAGTAATTGGGATACTAGCAAAGTAACTAAGATGGATGTTATGTTTAATGGTGTAAGTTTAGCTAATCCAGATGTCAGTGGGTGGAATACCTCACAAGTGACTGATATGAGATGGATGTTTGCTAACACAAATTTGGCTAATCCCGATACCAGCAATTGGAATACTTCTCAAGTAGTTAATATGAGAGGGATGTTTTATAATACAAACATAGCTAACCCTATCACTAGCGGCTGGAATACCTCCAAAGTAACAAACATGGAATCGATGTTTGGTGATGCAATCTCAGCTAATCCTGATACTGGTGGTTGGGATACCTCTCAGGTAACTAACATGAGGTTTATGTTTTTTCGAGCAATTTCGGCTAATCCTAATACAAGTAATTGGAATACTTCGCAAGTGACTGATATGGCAGCATTGTTTCAAGGTGCGACTTTTGCTAACCCTAATACTAATGGGTGGAATACCTCGCAAGTGGTAGATATGGCTCAAATGTTTTATGGAGCAACTATCGCTAATCCCAACACTAGTAGTTGGGATATTTCTCAGGTAGTAACGATGTATGAAATATTTGGTCTAGATACTTTGCCTACTAATGATTATGATGGTTTATTAGTTGATTTTAATAGTAAACCACATCAATCCAATGTACCTTTTTCTGGTGGGTACAGTCTTTATTGCTCCACCGCAGCGCAAATGGCGAGGCTGGAGTTGATTGGGGCTGATGGCTGGACTATTACCGATGGTGGTTTGTGCGCACCTACAGTTATTGATTTAGCTATGACAAGTGATTCAGGTCTTTCATCAAGTGATGATATAACCAATGATGCAACGCCTGAATTAGCAATAGAGTGTAGTTTGGCAGGAAACCAAATGCAGCTCTTAAGTGATAATGCCATTATTGCTACCCATACGTGCCTCGGCGTTGGGCTTGAAAATACAACATCAAATACCGTCTTGGCAGATGGTGTGCATCAAATAAACTATCAACAAAGAAATGCAGGCGGGCAGTACAGTGACTTATCCGTGGCTTTGCCTGTTAGGATTGATACTACTCTTAATGCACCAACTTGTACAACCACACCGGCTAATGCTCAACAAGGCGCGGCAGTGACCACAACTTGTACCGCAGTTGAAGAGAATGCAACCATTAGCATTGCCAATATGATTTGTTTGCCTATAGCCGCATCAGCTTCAGGGGTTGTTTCCTGCACTGGAGTGGTGGGATTAAGAGTGGGAGAGGTGATTCAGAGCAATGATGCAGTGATGGTGATTGATGTAGCAGGCAATGCCAATACGGATGCCACCACAGGCTTGTCAATCAACTTTTTACCTGAAGCAACCAATGATAGTGTAATAGTTAATGAAGATGCTGGAGTACAAGTCTTTATGGTGCTAGATAACGATTCGGATTTTGAAGGCGATGTTTTTTCAATCGTTACATTGACCCAACCACAAAACGGCACGGTGATAAATAACACCACTTCACTAAGCTATCAACCCAATGCTGATTATTGCAATGATGGGGTGACGACTGATGATTTTACTTATGAAGTCTCAGGTGGGTCAATTGCAACGGTTGCGGTAAGAGTGGATTGTGTTAATGATGCGCCCAGTTTCACCATGACCTGTGATATAGATGCCAGTGCCTATGTGGATAATACCCACACAATAGCACGGTTTTATAATTTCACTAATTTATCCTTAGGTCCTGATAATGAAAGTAGCCAAACTATCATGCAGTTAGATCATTTTGTTAACGATCCGCAAGGTATCATTTCTTCCATAAACTATAGTGTTGATGGCTTTGTAACAATTGACTTTGCTTTAGCCGAAGGAGTGGCAACGATAGGGGTCACGATTCAAGATACAGGAGGAATAGCCTTAGGTGGAAATGATACCTCAATATTGCATGAGTTTAACTTACTCTAT
>JALWML010000301.1 GCA_027083915.1 Lysobacterales bacterium
CACCCAAGGATGAATAATCGCAGGTGAAATCTGTCATTATTCCTATACCTTCATCGGTTCCATCATCATTGCAATCGACATTGTAATTATAACTGTAAGCAGGATTTATTCTGATTTTATATTCTGTATTGGATGTTCCACCAGCTATAACCGGAATAGTTGTATCGACTTTTATCACAAAATCATTGGCATCATGAGTGCTTGAGCACAAACCACTATCTGTAATCGTCCAATTATGGTTATTATCTAACAATAATCGTGCTTGTTGGGCTTGTTTGGAACAATAAAGGCTACTGCCACCATGAAAAACCACATTTGACAGAACCGTTTTATGAGAAAATTCTAACAAAATTTTATCATAGGTAGCTACAGGTAAAATAACCGCACTAAACATAGCAGTCATATCACTCACCAAAGATATATCCCAACTACTTACATCAGGTCGTGCTGCATAAGCATGGCGAAACATAAAGCTCATGTCTGTAACCAGATGCGTATCCCAGTTAGATGTATCAGGATTTGCCATTTCGGCTTCATTGAATAAGCTTTTCATGCTGGTCACTTGTGATGTATCCCACGCACTGGTATCTGGATTGGCAATTAACGCACGGCGAAACATGCTTTCCATGGTGGTTACTTGTGAAAAATCTGGCGTATCGGTAGCTGTTACCACTAAATTTTCACAACCATAAAAAGAGCGTTGCATGTTTAGCCAAATTCCTGAACCCCATTGCTGGATTGATAAAATTTTCAAACGATCAAAAGCATTGTTGAAGTTAATACTGCCAAATCCTGTTTTACTGCCCGTGTTATCCTTAATCCGAATGGTATAAGTTCCTGCTCCTGTGTTTAAGCCACTCGCAGAATAATCACAGATATAATCACCTGTTTGGTTGGTCGCTTCATTAATACTGTCATCATTGCAATCGACATTGTAATTATACGTCAGGCTATTTTTTGTAGGAATACGAAACATCTCAGCCGAGGTAGAACCTGGGTTATCGGTTTTGACCGTGATAACAAAATCATCACTTGGTGCTGCAAAACCAACCAGACAATAAAAAACCACAATAAATAATAAAAGTATATTTCTGTTACTCACAACATTCCCAAAATAAATAATTGGCTTAATTGTAAATAAAACATAAGCAAGAGATGCTGATATAAATCTGATTTAATTCTGAACAATGCCAAAAAGTTTATGTGAAACCTATCTCAGATTACGGTTAATCTGTATTTTTTTATCACGATTAAATTTTTTGAAGTTATAATCCTAAACATGAAATATTATTTTTTACATTACATACTTGATACAAAAAAGCAGGAATTATTAGTTAATGATGTTCGTTGTGAATTGACCCATGTGCAATACCAATTATTGCTCTATTTAGTTGAGCATCCACAAGTCATGTTTTCAAAAGAAGAAATACTCAATAGCATCTGGAATGGTCGACAAGTGACTGCCAACTCTATTGATCAAATCATATCCAAACTGCGAAAACAACTGGATTCAACAGACAAGAATGCCGTTATTAAAACTGTCTATGCAAAAGGTATTATTTTTGTTCCTGAGGTAAAAACAGATAAAAAAACAACTCAACATACTCAGAACATAGCTAAACCTCCGCCAAAAATTCCTCAGTCTAATCGTTTATCCTTGTTCAAAATATCAGCCATAATAGCCTTGATTATTTTGGGTATTGTATTGGGAACCTTTGTTAAAAATAAAAATTCAGCAATCCATCAAGAAAAAAGTGTGTTGTTGTTTGTCCCTGCCGACCAATTAGGTGAAAAAAACAATCAGGATTGGTTGAATTTAGCTGCCGAAAGCCTCTTCAATCAACTTTACACCTATGATAACTCTGTTGAGTTAAAGAAACTCAGAAATAAACCAAGCTACCTCAATACCAAACAATTCATTACTAAATTATGGCAAGTAACACCTGCATTAAAGTTGGTTAAAACACAAATTACCCAAACAGGCAAGCTCTACAATGTCAGTTTATCAATAACAGATAAACAACAAAACAACACCTTACAAACATTTTCTCATCAAAACTTAAGTCTTGCTATACAACAAGCAAGCAGATGGCTATCTGAGCAAACTAATGCCAATAAAACAAACACAAACATCATACCTGGAAATTCCTATTTACTGGAACTATACATGCATGGCTTAAGTAGCTATGCCTTGAATGAATTTGATAAAGCAGAAGACTACTTCAAGCTTTGCCTGAAAGAAAAAAGTGACTTTAATTTGGCTCGCTTACAATTGGCACGAATAAAAAAAGATCAAGGACAACTCAAAAAATCACTTGCTTTGCTAGAAACACTAGCAAAAACACAAATTAACGCCCAAATGTCAATTGAGATAGAAGCCATGAAAGGTGATATTTACGACACACAAGGACAATACACTAAAGCCGAACAAATCTATCTCGCCGCCATAGATAAATATCAGCAACAATACCCAAGCCTTATCAATCCCATTCGATTTAATTTAAGTCACACCTATACCCTATTAAATGACTATACAAAAGCCCTTGAACAGCTTGATTTAATTGAGAAAAATTCTCACAGTCAAAGCCTGTTATCGCATGTGTTTCAAAAAAAAGCGAGCATCCTTTTAAATATTGGAAAAGTCAAACAAGCCAAAATAGCTGCTGAAAAATCTTTAGCACTTTTTGAAAAACAACAAGATTTGTTAGGTAAAGCCAAAATATATTCAACCATTTCACGCATAAGTACGCATCAAGCCAAATACAAACAATCCTTAGAATATTTGCAAAAAGCATTATCCATCAGTCAAGGCATTGACTACAAACTAGGCAGCGGAGCTATTTTAAATGAAATGATTTACCTGCTTTTGGTTCAAGGCAAATACACACAAGCGTGGCAAGCCAATTTAGACATGGAAAAAATTGCCCTTGATATTGATTATGATGCCATGTTACAAATAAGCAAACAATATGCAATGGATATATCACGCGCACAAAAGAAATGGAAACAAGCTGAAATTTATTTACAAGAACATTTACGTTTGGCTCAAGCATCACAAAACAAAAAAGCCTTAATTCGCAATAAAGTCTTAGCTTTAGATTTATATTTAGATGAAAATAAACTCGATAATGTCTTGATTCTCATGCAAGAAATACAAGACCACATTGACCAAAGCAAAGAATATCGCCTGCAACCACGATTAGACAAACAAAAAGCACGTTACTACCTTTTAACTCAACAAGATGAAAAAGCCCTGCAATTATTGCTTCAGGCAAAAATAGAAGCCCAATCAACCCAGGATGGAGAAACTTTAATTGAAATCAACAATATGCTTGCCAGCTATTACCTAAACAACAATCAACTGCAAAAAGCCCAAGCCATACTTGAAGAATCGCAAGATTACAACCCGCTTCCCTACCCTTATTTATTGCTTAAATCCAAGGTTAAAGAACAGCAAGGAAATATCCTTGCTGCTCTAGATTTAGCCAATGAATGTAAATTATCCGCCTATGAAAATTGGACACAAGAGGATGAAAACTACCTAAACAACCTTATTAAAAACTCTAAGAAGTAAGGATTTATGGTAACTTAATTGGCGTGGTATAAACCCAATCTCGGCCTTTAACAGGCGTATGACATGAAATACAGGACTGATTAATATCATTTTTGTCACCATATGGAACCTGCTTATCACCTAACCAACGTGCCCAACCCCAACCAGTTCCATTACTGGCAAAGCGTTTGGAGTCTTTAAACATAAATTCTGCATGAATAAATTTCTCTTCGTTGGGAGCAATCGCTGTTGGCCAATTATCTTCTTGTTTTTGTTTATAAACCAACTTACCTAAAATTGCTCCATTAGGCCATGGATTGGTTTGTCCTGAGCGACTCGCCTCGATGGCAATATCATTACCTAAAATAACTCGCATGGTTTTGTTGTCAATGCGATGAGATGCAGAAATAACTCGCCAATCTTTGTAGTTCTCTGGTAACGAAATACCATTCAAGTTGGCTTTGACCTTTGTGGTTCTTTTTTCTGTCGTTTTCTGTGTACATGCCGTTGTTAAAGCGAATGCTGAAATCAAAACCGATGTTATTAGTGTTTTACTTATTGCCCTAATCCCGATATAGAAAAGTAATAACAAGCTAAAAGCCTTGGTGTATAATGGTTTTATGACAAATCAATTACCACCCGACGGGTGAAACCAAGGCTTATGAATATATTACCACACAATTTATCAACAACGAACGAACTTTTAACATCCAGAGGTGGATTGCTTGCAATTGCCACTCTCATGAAGAAACTAAACCTCTCTAATCTC
>JALWML010000302.1 GCA_027083915.1 Lysobacterales bacterium
TTTAAACCAACAAATTTCGACAATGATGGTACGATTCTTGAAAAAATTAGGTAAGCGCGTGCAATTGCATAAACCTAGCTTCCAGGTTTAAGCACAAACAAGGTCTAACCACCCAAAATAATGGTTTTGATGCGAGTTTATGTTTCTATATCGGGATTTGGGACATGTGTAAAAAGTCATATTTTTTAAAAATTTATAAAGAGGTTCATCAGTAGAGCTGTGATATAATGCTTGCCTATGGAAAAATTAACAAAAAATATGAAAAACCCTTTCAATATCCCTGATCCGGATTTTGCCGAACAACTCAAAAAATACGACAACCCAATACCTAGTCGTAAAGCTTTATTAAATTTCTTAACTGAACAAAAAAAATTACTGCATTTAGATAAAATAGCCAAACTTATTGGTATTCAAAATGAAGACCAGCTTGAAGCTTTGCGTAGGCGTTTAAATGCAATGATTAATGATGGTTCATTATTTATCAATCGTAAAAGAGAGTATGGTGTACGTGATAAAACAGATTTAATCAAAGGTGTTGTACAGGCACATCCTGATGGATTTGGCTTTTTAGTCTCACCAGAACTTGAAAAAGATGGATTTATCCTACCCAAAGAAATGCGCAAAGTTATGGATGGAGATACGGTACTGGCAAGCATTCAGCCAGGACGTCGAAAAAACAAAGAAGAAGCTTTTATTGTTGAAGTATTAGAACGTGCTCATAAAACACTTGTTGGTAAGTTTTACCACAAAAAAGGTCAAGGCATTGTCGAACCTGATAATACTTCAATTGATGGCATTATTATTCCATCAGGTGCAGAGGCGAATGCCAATGACGGAGATTTTGTAACGGTTTTAATAAATGAATACCCCAATCGTCATCGCCCAGCTTTGGGTGAGGTCATTGCTATTTTAGGACAAAAACTTAATTCACGTCTGGCGATGGAACTCACCATGGCATCAGCCAATTTACCGCATGAATGGCCTGATGATTTTGAGCGAGTTGTTTCTTACATCCCATCAAAAGTTACCGATGAAGACCTAACACCTGATGTAGTGGATATTCGCCATTTACCATTAGTGACTATTGATGGCGAAGATGCACGAGATTTTGATGATGCCGTTTATGCAGAAACTACCGAGCGTGGTTGGCGCTTAATCGTTGCAATTGCAGATGTATCAAAATATGTCCCGCCGAATTCTGAAATTGATAAAGAAGCCTTTAAACGCGGCACATCGGTTTATTTCCCCGGCAAAGTTATCCCAATGCTGCCTTTGGAATTATCCAATGGCATATGCTCACTCAATCCGCAGGTTGATAGGATGTGTATGGTTTGCGATATGCTTATTGGTAAAAATGGAGCGATTAAAAAACACCGTTTTTACCGTGCTGTTATGCATTCTCATGCTCGCATTACTTACAAACAATGTTGGCATTACATTGATGAAGGGAAAAAGGTTGAGAATTGGCATAAAAAAGTTGCCCCAACAATTGATACCATGAATGACTTATACAAAGCCATGAATGAGGAAAAGAAAAAACGTGGAGCCATAACATTCAATTCAACAGATGTGCATATCGAAATTGATGCCGAAGGACAGGTTTCAGGCATTCATCCGTATACCCGCAATGATGCACATAAATTAATTGAAGCCTTTATGATTGCTGCCAATATTTGTGCAGCTCAATTTGTCGAAAAGCATAAAGTGCCAGCAGCTTATCGCGTTCATGATAAGCCACCTGAGCGCAAGTTAACTGATTTAAAAGCCTTTTTACACTCACTTGGCATCAAACCAAATTTTCATGACCCTGTTGAACCCAAAGATTTTGAACACATAATTGAACAAATTCAAGGTCGGGATGATGTCGCATTAATTGAAAGCGTATTGTTGCGATCACAAGCCTTAGCAGCTTATGAAGCCGATAATGGTGGGCATTTTGGTTTGGCTTTGAAGCATTATGCACACTTTACTTCACCAATCAGGCGTTACCCTGATTTGATGATTCACCGTGCGATTGACTATATCATCAAAGAAAATAAGCCAAAAAAATACATTTATTCACAACAAAAAGCCGCAGAAATGTGTGTGCAATGTTCACTCAATGAACGTCGTGCTGAACAAGCATCACGTGATGTCGATGCTCGACTCAAGTGCATGTATATGGAACAATTTATTGGTGAGGAAATGACGGGAATCATCTCAGGCGTGACACATTTTGGTTTATTTGTGACACTAGATAACATCATGGTTGATGGACTTATCCATATGACCTCATTACCCAATGATTATTATCGACACGAACCCATCCAGCACAAACTAGTTGGTGAACGCTCAGGGCATAAGTTTCAATTAGCAGATAAAATCAAGATTAAGGTCGCAGCGGTTTCTATTGATGACAGAAAGATAGATTTTGAGTTTGTGGAGAAATTGTGATAGTGAAATTGTTAAGGAACACGGAGGTTCACAGAGAAGTCACAGAGTTGCACAGAGATTCGTAAAAGTGTAACGCCAAGAATGTAAAGAAGGCACGAATAACGCAAAGGTAATAAAAAAACAGTCATTGCGAGGAGGAACGACGCGGCAATCTTTTTGTGTTGGCACTTGTTTTAAATTGAGTCAGGTTGTATGAGATTGCCACGTCGCGGAGCTCCTCGCAATGACAGCTTTTGTTAAATTTGATGATAAACAAATGATAAAACAACAAAAATAACAAGAGATTGGTTTAACCGTACTGAGATTTAGGGATAATGACGTGATGAAAAATATGGAATTGTGGCTATTGAAGAGTTTATGCTTGATTTTGAAAAACACACCCCTAACCCCTCTCAAGAGGGGAATACATTATGAATAAAACACAAACCGAGTGGATTTATGGTATCCATGCATTAGACTCTGCCATCGAGCGGCATCCTGAAAATATTGTGCACATTGTGGTGGCTAAAAATAGTCGCAATACGCGCTTGGATAACAGTATAGCTTTAGCACAAAAACTGGGACTAAAGCTCAGTTATGAGCCTTTGCAGTATCTGAACAAACACTGTAAAGAACGCCACCAAGGTATTATTGCATTGGTTAGAGTGCCTAAATTGCCTGATGAAAGTGATTTGAAAAATGACATAGGGAAACTGGATACACCTTTAGTGCTTATTTTAGATAATATCGAAGATCCTCGGAATTTTGGTGCGTGTCTACGCAGTGCCGATGCCGCTGGTGTTGATGCTGTTATCTTTCCAAAGCACAAATCCACAGGATTGACACCTGTGGCTAAAAAGACGGCAGCAGGAGCAGCTGATAGTTTAAAAATCTACCAAGTCACCAATATTGTTAAGGCTTTAGAGATTTTAAAAGACAATGGTTTATGGATTGCTGGGACTGATTTAGCAGAAGGGTCGATGAGTATTTACCAAACAGATTTAAAAGGTTCACTTGGTATAGTTTTAGGTAATGAAGGCAAAGGGATTCGACCCTTGGTACGAAAGCATTGCGATTTCCTTATTCATATTCCTATGTTTGGAACAGTTCAAAGTCTTAATGTTTCTGTGGCAACAGGCATTGCTTTATTTGAAGCGACAAGACAGAGATCTTTTAGTCAGAATTAAGAAAAATCTATTTTGGCATCACATAAACGTTGGGCTTACGTGAAATAATCGTTCCACATCATTGATATTACGCTTGTCGGTTACGAATAAAATTATATGATCTTCATGCTCAACCAACACTTCACGGTGAGCAATGATGACTTGTTTGCCACGTATTATTCCACCGATTGTTGTTCCTGGTGGTAAGTTGATGTCTTTGAGTTGTTTACCTATAACTTTTGAGGTACTGGCATCACCATGAACTACTACTTCAATGGCTTCTGCTGCGCCATTTCGAAGTGAATGGATTCGTGCCATATTGCCTTTACGTACATGTACAAGCAAGCCGCCAATGGTTATGTGTTGTGGTGAGATGGCTATGTCAATCTGATCACGTTCGAGCAATTGAGCGTAGTTGTGTTTACTAATTAATGTTAATACCTTATCAGCACCCATTTTCTTTGCCATCAATGCCGCCAACAAATTAGTTTGATCGTCATTTGTTACAGCGCAAAATATATCACATTGATCAATATTCTCTTCAAATAAAATTTCTTCAGAGGTACAGTCACCTTTGATAACTAAAGCTTTGGTGAGTTCTTCGGCAATAAAGCGTGATCGTTTTTTATTGCCCTCAATGACTTTTATGGAGTGATCATCTTCAAGCATTTTTGCCAGTGCAAAGCCGATATTTCCACCACCGGCTAGAATCACCTTTTTGACTGGTCTATCGGTATGAC
>JALWML010000303.1 GCA_027083915.1 Lysobacterales bacterium
ACTCTATATCCTTTATTCCTCAGGCACTACAGGCAAACCTAAGTGTATTGTGCACGGTCATGGTGGAATATTACTGCAACACAAAAAAGAATTGGTACTGCATAGCAATGTTAATGCAGATGATACCTTATTCTATTTTACTACCTGTGGGTGGATGATGTGGAACTGGATGGTTTCGACTTTGACCACTGGAGCGAGCCTGTATTTATACGATGGTTCACCATTTTATCCCAATGGTAACCGTTTGCTTGATATTGTTGAAGAAAATAAAATCACTCACTTTGGAACTTCGGCAAAGTGGATATCAGCTATTGAAAAAGCGGGTGTTATTCCAAACGATAAAAGGAGCTTTAAAGAATTAACCACAATCTTCTCCACAGGTTCGCCATTGATGCCTGAGAATTACGATTACGTTTACTCAAAATGGAAAGAAGATGTTTGTTTGTCTTCAATTTCTGGTGGTACCGACATTTGCTCCTGCTTTGCATTAGGCAATCCTGCGCTACCTGTATACAAGGGCGAGTTGCAATGTTTAGGCTTGGGCTTAGATGTCGCCATATTAGATGACAAAGGCAACCGTTTATTTGATGAGACAGGAGAACTCTCTTGCATGAATGCTTTTCCTGCTATGCCCGTTAAGTTTTGGAATGATGAAGGCAACAAAAAATACAAATCCGCTTATTTTGAAAAGTTTAACAATATTTGGTGTCACGGCGATTTAGCTAAAATCACAAAACATGGTGGTTTAACCATTTATGGGCGCAGTGATGCCACCTTAAATCCAGGTGGTGTTCGCATCGGTACCGCTGAAATTTACCGTCAAGTCGACAATATGGAAGAGGTCATTGAATCCATCGCTATTGGACAAGATTGGGACAACGATGTGCGCGTTGTACTCTTTGTTATTTTGCAAAATGATTTAAAATTAGATGATGCCTTAATCAAAAAAATTAAAACAACCATCCGTTCAAACACAACACCTCGGCATGTACCAGCTAAAGTCATCCAAGTCACCGCCATACCAAAAACATTAAGCGGTAAAATAGTCGAATTAGCCGTTAAAAATATCGTGCATGGACGACCCGTGACCAACACTGATGCCTTAGCCAACCCTGAAGCTTTAGAACAATATAAAAACTTGAAAGAGCTGTCATCTTAGTTAGGTCAACACCAAAAACCCCTAAGAAATACTCAGTCATTGCGAGGAGGAACGACGTGGCAATCTCTTTGGTAACCATGATTTTATTTAAAACAAACAGCATAACAGCCGTTTTATCATGGTTTGTACCTGTTGGCTTGTTTATGATGGGCAAGGCCCATCTTACAAAAGACACTCCGTAAGATGGGCCCTGCCCATCATCAATCTGTCAAATATAAAGCTATTGTAGTTATTTATTCTTAATTTATTGTTGTGTCAGCTAGATTTCGATGTTTCTAATGCTTCCTCGCCAAAGCACTTAGCGTCCATGAGTAAGGCGGTTGAGTGACATATTTATCAGCTTTTAGGGTAAATGGAGAAGTTTGTTTAGCTTGTATATTGGTTGTCGATGCATAGGCTTTTGCATAACCCACTGTTTTTCCTTGTTTATCTTTTGCTAATGCGATTATTTCGACGAAATCTACTTGATAATCAAAGGGGTTAGAAACAATGCCAGTTAATTCAAATTGTGTTTGCTCTTCATCTAAAACAGACACCTTAAAATCTTTAATGACCAAAATCTGTTGTTCTTTATCGTATAGACTTGCTGGGCTTGATTGTGCCTGCATTTGTGTGTGGAATTCTTCTTTTGGAACTTGGGGTAAATCAATTAATATGGTTGTCGTTGCTCCTGCTGGCAACGCTTCAAGTTTTGACCAAGCCGAATAACTTTCTATTTTTTCATTGTTATCATCTAGGAGTTTCAATACAACACGAGGTCTGGTGATACTTTTGTTGGTTTGGTTCTCTAGGGTTACAATCCAAAACTGACCACCATCCTCTTTTTTTGCCATTACCGAATTCACGATTTGTAACCCTGCACTCTTTTGCTTATCCGCTGATTGCTTGAATTGTTCACTGGTTATAGTCATTACATTTTTCTTGAGCTTTGGTAGTGCATTGAGTGATTTTTTAATAGAAACATTTGGAGCAACAGGAGCCTCTGTTGATTTGGTCACTTCTTTTAGCACTTCTTCAGTTTTTGTCGATACATAATAAAACCCTGCACTTGACAATAACACCAAAATTAAGACCGTGCTTAAGAATTTCTTTAGACCACTTCTTTTATTCACAACAAGTGAAAGATTCGCTCCACATTGAATACAGTTGATGCGATTTTCACCAACTTCTTGCATATTTGCTGCACCGCAGCTTGGACATTTGCTTATATTAATGTCATTCATAGTTACATTTTAAAAATATTGCGCAAAACATTAAATAGAATAATCCAAAAAATTATAGTGCCTATAGGAAATCCTTTCTTTTTCTTTGGCACTACTTTAGTTTTCTTAGTGCTTGATTGCGAGCTTGATGAGACTGTATTTTTCATGCCTTTTAATTTTTCAACAATGTCTTTAATATCAGGAGTGCCTTTTGATATGTTTATGGTGGTTTGAGTCTTCGACGGTCTTGCCGTCATGTGAGGTTGAATACTTGTCTGTTCAGACTGTTGAATACTACTCGAGCGACGTCTTCCTCGCTTGGACGATTTATTCCCCAGTGAAAATTTATAACCGCACTGTTCACAACGGGTTAATTTTTGACCTGACAATTCAACCAAGCCTGCATCGCAGTTTTTACATTTTACTATTCTAAAATCACTCATAATTCAATAAACTCTCTTGCTTCATCAAATACATCAATATCCTTGTCTCGCTTTGGTGCTTGTGTGACAAGATAAGATTTCCACTTTTTATTGCCAGCTATCCCATGGTATAAATTTAAAATAGGTGGTAATAGCCAATGTAGTTTAACACCTTTTTGCATTTGATTTTGGCAATATTTCATGTACTTATGTAAAACCTGATCTCGGGTATTGCTAGAAGTGGTAATAATTTCATTTTGTAAATCATGCAATAACCATGGATTATTCCAAATGGCTCGACCCAACATCACACCATCAACGTGCTGCAAATGTTGCTGTGCATCCTCAATTGTATTAATACCACCGTTAATAACAATGGTAAGCTCGGGAAATAATGCCTTAATTTTATAGACGTAGTCGTAATTAAGTGCTGGAATGCTGCGATTTTGTTTAGGACTTAAACCTTTTAAGAGTGCTTTACGTGCATGAATAACAATGGTTTTTACACCTGCTTGTGCAAGTTGTTCAATAAAAGACTGTAAGTTTTCAAAGCTATCATTATCGTCCACTCCAATTCTGCATTTAATGGTAATAGGAATATCCACAGCTTGGGTCATGGAATTCATGCATTCGACCACTAATTGAGGCTCATTCATTAAACAAGCACCAAACCGCCCTTTTTGCACGCGATCACTGGGGCAACCGACATTGAGATTGACTTCATCGTAACCGTATTCTTGCGCTATAACACAACTTTTAGCCAACTCAGTTGCGTGTGAACCACCCAATTGTAAAACCACTGGATGTTCTTGTTGATTATAACCTATGTATTTTTGTGTGTCGCCTTGCAAGATTGCAGGCGTTGTTATCATTTCTGAATACAAAACTGCATCAGCTGAAATCAAACGATGCAAATAACGGCAATGTTTATCGGTCCAATCAAGCATGGGGGCGACACTTAGGGTGTGATTCATGACTAATCTTGTAAAAAATCACTATTGTAAGTCATTTTCACTTTCTTTTAGTTCACAGCATGACAACTTATGAGTAAAATTACTGTTTTTACAGATTTGAGAAAGACATTATGGGAAGAGCGTACCAAAATAGAAAAGAATCCATGGCAAAAACCTCTGATATGAATGCACGCATTTATTCGAAACATTCTCGAGGAATTTATGTTTGTGCTAAATCTGGCGGTACTGATCCTGAGGGAAATGTTGCTCTTCGAAGTTTGATTGAACGAGCAAAACGTGACCAAGTCCCAGCCCATGTTATTGCCAAAGCCATTGATAAAGCCAAAGGTGGAGCTGGAGAAGATTTTGCTGTTGCCCGTTACGAAGGTTACGGCCCAGGCAAATGTATGGTTATTGTTGATTGTCTAACAGACAACCCAAACCGCACTTTTGGTGATGTGCGTTTAGCTTTTACCAAAACCAATTGCACAATCGGTACTCAAGGTTGTGTTTCTCATATGTTTGATCACGATGCTATCTTTGTTTTTGATGCTAATGGCAAAGATGATGAA
>JALWML010000304.1 GCA_027083915.1 Lysobacterales bacterium
GATAAACCAACATCAATTGATTTTGACTCCAAACCAGCTACTCCATTTATTGAAACTGAATAGACTCCAGGTACCACAGCTGCCGTGTTAGAAACCGTTAATATACTCGTTCCTCCAGGAGTTACTGGTGTTGTTGAAAATAAAGTGTTTGAACCTGCCGGTTCACCTGTTGTAGTTAAATCCACTGGTGTGACAAAACCTAATATAGAATTAACAGTTAAATTATAAACAGCATCATCTGGTGAACACACCTCAATAGAGCTTGGGTTAGAACTAAGCGTAAAAGTTGGATCTTGTGCACAGTTATAACAAACAATGGCGAAATCTTGGTCAGTTGCATCCCCACTATTTGGAACACCATCACCAGCAATATTAGTAGCTGTAACTGTAATTTCAATATCAGTTGCCGATCCAGAATCAAAAAATACAGCTTCGTAGTTATTTAAAGCATCTGCGGACCCACCTGATGTACTAAAATTATTGGTAAAATTATTGCCAAGATAAGTTACTCCTCCTGTTACTACAGATAAATCCAAGTTATTTACTTGAGGTGAGGTCCCTGTCGCTCCTGGTTGATCAGTATATGCTAAAGTAATTCTTACTGGCTTTGTTGGATCTGCAGCCGAACCCACCCAGATCCATTGTTCTCCTGTGTTATCTAAAACAACAGTTTGATTCAAAACAAACTTATTTGAATCATCAAACATTAAATCTAAATTAGGCATGCCAAAACCTTGTGAGTTACTTGGCAAATCATCATTCCCAGACACTCCAGTCAAATAAGTTGGATGAGCCATCATGTAGGCTTTCATCAAAGCAGGAGAAGGTGTAATCGAGCCTGATGGAAGCGTATTAACTTGATCACTCTCCAACCAATAATAAATCAATGAAGCGACACCAGAAGATGCTGGTGTTGAATGTGAAGTTCCTGAAGAAGCTGCAATAACAGTTTGGCCACTTGGTCTAAATTGATCACAGACTCCATCACCATTGTAGGCAGGTCCTGTCGATGCAGTCCCATGAATATGTGTTCCAGGAGCAATAATCTCTGGCTTAACTCGCCCACCCGGAGAAGGCCCTCGACTTGAAAAAGCTATGACATCCATAGCATTATCAGCATCTGATGGAGTTGCTGCACAACCATCCGTCCACATTCCATCTTCATCTTCTGGTCTAAAGTTTTCAGATGCTCCAACAGTAATCATATTTTTACCATTACCTGGAGTGCCTACAGTTGCAGCACCAGGACCTGAATTTCCGGCAGCAAATAACATAATAAGTTCTTGATTTCCGGCTTCTGTTAAATCGGCATCACGCACCCCTAAGTCAAAAGCTTGTGAAGAGTCATCATATGTTCCTGCACAGCCAGAACACCCCCAAGAATTGCTCATTATGTTTGCACCATCATCTTGAACCGATTGAATTAAGCCTGAATCATTCCCACCACAGGCAGATAAATCGAAACTAGGTCCAAAAATTCGAGTTCCTGCAATTCGAACAAAAGGGTTAACACCTTGTGTTCTAATATAACCGTTTGGATCGACAAAGGGAAAACCAACTCTTGATTCAAAACCACCAACAATACTTGTATTTAAGTGACCATGACCACCATCGCCTTGACCAGTTGCTGCAGCAGTACAATTTGAAACATAAGCTAAACGTGTTGGATTTGCCAAATCACCCATCTCATGAAATGTTGGGTCATTAGAATTAACTGTTCCATTACCTATACCATCATCGGTGACATCAACAATTGGATAAGAGGCTGAAGTTGTTGGAAATCCACGACTATTTAAAAATGCAGCATAGCCAGGAGTTGCTGGTTCAGATTTATCCGCAACAAAATTTGCAGCTAGTATTTGATTTTGAACTTCATCATCTAAAGTTCTTTTAAAGTATTCTGAAACCCAATAAGAATCACTAAGATTGAGAATTGTTTGAATATCTGAAAATTTTACAGTAATTCTTGCACTGTTAAATTTCATTACATGTTGCCAATCCGATTCAATTTTAATCGCTAAATTCTCAATTATTTGCTTGGATTGAGCTAACAATGGACTATCTACTAGCTGAACAATTAGTTTCACCTCTTCAGTCTCATGTTTAGCAGAATCTCTATACCTAGCTTCAATTGAAGCACCCTTCTTTAATACTTCATCATAGGTAGCTTGATATTGAACAACACCTTGTAACTGAATTGAGTTATTAACTCCATTCATTGAATTTGCAGGACTCCACAACAAGTATCCATTATTCGCAATATAATGTATTGGCTCAATACCAATATTTTTAAGGCTATCCAACCATTTCTGTTTTATTGGCCCCTTAAATTGAATAACAAACAATCCTTCAGCGTGACTTGAAGCAATTTGAGCATTATTTGCTAACTGGGTATTTATTTTTTTAGCATCAAATAATAGATAATTACTGTCTTCTAATACAGAAATATTCGCATTCTTTGATAACTCGTTTGCAGTTGAATCACTTACACTATATAAATTGAAACTACCATAGTCTTGGATTAGAGACTGTTTGTATTTGGAGTCTAACTTCACTCCTTTTTTAACAACAATTTTTGTATTCGCACTAACTAGAATTGGTAAAAAAAGAATTACCATTAAGAACTTGGACCACCTTACAATCATACAAACCTCTATTAAAACTTTTAAAGTTCAATATTCTATTGTTAATTGCCCAACTTATCAAGTAAAATTAAGCGTTATTTTTCACACTAGAAAGATTACTTTTTCAGCACTAAAAAGAGTGAGTTTGTATTTTTTTTCTGTTTTCTGTGCGGATTTCGATTATTGTCTAAAATCAGATAAACTTTTTTACCTTTAACAACCAGTCCTTCAGCGTGACCATATTTCATGTCTTGGTATTGTAACTCTGGTTTTTCAATAATGTGTTGATAACTCCAGCCGTTGGATTCGTAAAATTTGCCATGTTTCAATTTTAACTCTGAAACGATATAAGCATTTCTTTCCAGCACATAATTTTTCTTACCACAACTCAAGCCCGTAAAATCAGTCGAACGGTGCTGTGCTGATGGGTAAATTGATTCATCACTTTGATAAGCTTTGGTAGACTCTGTTTTAGAATTATAATGAACAAAACCTCGAGGCTCACGTTCTGCGCCCAATAAAAACCGTCCTTTGCCTAAGTAACAAAGGCTTTCAAAGTAAGCATTTCTTCGTTGAAACAAACCTACTTGCTCACCACTGCGTTTCAACAACTCATCTTTAGGCATCCACTCTTGAGATTTACCGTCCTTGGAAACCTTCAAAATTTGAAAATACATTTCACTGACAAGGTAAAAATAATTTTCATCGTGCGTAATGCCTTCAAAATCCAGTTTTGTATTTCTATCATTTTTAATTGAAATAATGGGTAGCAACTCAATACTGTTTTGTTTGAATTTCAATTGATATATTTTATCTTGTTTATCCGAGACTGTATAAAACTCTCCATCCCACAAAGTCAATCCAGAAGGCTCAAGATACCCTTGAGTTTCAACCTCATAAGTCTTCACTAAATGAAATTGCCTGACTTTTTTTGTGTGTAAAGAACAAGAACCTAGCCCCAGTGCAATCAACACAACAACAATATGAAGCCTATTCAAAACCATTGATAAATAAAACATCAGGATTAGAGGCATTACATACATTTGGATCAAGCACTTGAATATCATCAATCACCCAAGGAGCAGAACCACCTATTGTAGAATCTGCTGCCATTCGCCATCTAATTTTTGCCGTTGTTCCTGCATAGGTTGCTAACGGCACTTCAACTCTTTGAAATGTAGCTTGAACCCCACCCCATGCAGAAACGGCTCCAAGAGGGTTGCCACTATTGAGGGTAGCATTATAACCACCAACAGATGCTAAAGATCCCAAATCAACCCAATTATTGAAGGAGCCATTGGTAGCAACTTCTAATACTCCACCATCATAAAATGTGGATGTGCCTTCAAACCCAAATTTATGCCAAAACTCTAAAACACTATCAGCAGATAAATCCATAGCAGGACTAATTAACCATTTATCTGTTGTTTCGCCAGGATCAGAAGTAGAAAATGCATGCGTCGCAGAAACACCTCCAGTTAAATTGACAGACCAATCATCCGAACCTGAAACAAAACCATGCGACCAACCCGCTGTTTGTGCATCAGCAATATTATTAAAAGTTTCGACACTTTCATCTAATAAAGCACACAACGGTTGTAATTGAATATTTTGTGTTGTTGTTTGACTGGCAACTACCGATACATTGACTATTGTTTGCGGAGCATAACCTTGTTTTGAAACAATTAAATCAGCTGTACTGGCCAATGATGAAAAACTATAGCTACCAGATACGTTGGTACTGGTCTGTAACCCATTATAGCTTACGTTAACAACATCAATAGGAAGATTAGTTGTTGCGTCGGTAATTGTACCCATTAAAGTACCTAAGTCCGCAGGGTTAACAATAGTGAAAAATTGTGCGTAAGGTACGCCGGTAACACCACTGGCATCAGTGGTTTGCACATAAACAATATGTTGCCCAAGAGACATTCCTGTTGTGTTAATTTGCCCAGTAAAATCTTCTGCCACTGAATTGAAATTCCCATCAGAGGCATTGAGTAACACTGGTGTTGCTCCTGCATCCCAAGGACTTTCATCAATAAATAGTTCTACTTTGGTAATAACCTGCTCTGTTTCTGCTGGATGTGCAGTGGTATCTAAGTTATGACTAAAATGAGTGTCGGAAGCACGACCTGTTACTGTGACCAAATCACCTGCAACTATATTCCCTGAACTTGTACTTAAAGCCAAGTTTTCAATATCTGGACCTGAGGCAGTAATATAAGGTGTATCGGCTACTTTTGCCGCATAAATGAGTGCTTTTAAATTATCTGGCAATATTGTATTTTCAAATGTAGCGCAATCCTGTGCAAAACTTGTACCAAGTTCAAATGTATAGGCAGCAATGCCAAGTTGACCATAAGCGTTATCATCTGAGGCTCCATCTGCACCATACAGTTCATTTGATTTTTCTGGCAGATAATCATTATACCACGCAAATTTTCGTCCTAATGTTTGCAGTTGATTGTGATTAGGCGCTTCAGGAATAGCACCTGGCGAATCATAACCATAGGGCCACAAAACCAACTCACTGTAACTATGAATATCAATATATACACCAGTGGTATTATCTGGTGCCGCATCAGATAATCCTGGGCCTCGTTGATCACTAAATATATTATTCATGTGAGTATTAATAGCGAGATTTTCAGGTTCATAAGCATGAACCGTCGCGGCACTTGTACCACCTCTAAAAGTTTCGTCACAATCTGTAGCTGAAGAGCCAGAACCTTGATTCCACATCCATTCAAAATTACGATTCATGTCCACACCTTTTTTGAACTGATTCGAACAAAAAAGATTATCTTCATTTTTTCTTTTGTTACTAAAACTGCCCGTATTTGCCTCTGCAATTTTGCGACCATCAGGATTACCCTGCAACATCAAGTGGATTTCTCGATTATCTACTAACCAGGTTACATCTGCATTGGTGCCATAATTATTCAATAAATATTCTGCAAAGCGAGTGTTAAATTCAGCAGGAGCGAGTTCTCTGGCATGAATAGAACTAATGGCAAATAAAACAGGTTTGGGACCAGCAACAGCCGTATTAGTGATTTTTAACACGCGCATATCATAGCCAGTAGTTCCGCCCGAATCAATTTTATTCCATGTATCACCCACATCCAAAACGGTGGCAAGGGTTGGGTAACTTGCAACCAATTGATCCATTGTAGCAAACGTCTCTTCGACGGTTCGATAACAAGCTAAGCCAGGAATACTCTTTGTATCCAATGAACCATTTTTCCTAATATCTCGAGCAATAGCTTCTTTAATTGCAACGCTCGACTGCATTCTTTTAGTATTTATCTCAAGCAAAAAACCATTATCTATCAGCTCTTGATACTCGCTGAGCTTGTTTACTTGTGTGGTAAAGAATTGGGCTTTTGCATCAACACTCCAAGGCTCTTGCTTTTTTGCATACTCTTGAAGTTGCTTTAAATCTTTATAATAAACATTAACAATCCAAGGACCGGTACCCTTTGTTGGTAGTTGTTTGGAAGGTTCTGAGAAAACAAGTGCTGAAAATAAGACAAGCACAATAAAGGTTATAACTTTTGCATTCATGTAATTTACTATCTGTTTGGGGAATTATTTTGCAGATATAATAACGGATTTAAACAACAATTTAAATTATTCAAGCAATTTAAATTTAATAACTTTATCCGAAACCTATCGATTGGCTTGCATTCCACCAACAATATAAAAATCTTCACCATTGCTTAATAAGGCACGGTGATCCATATTAGCAGCAATATCTTGATAGAACTTCCATGAATTATTTTCTAAATCAAAGGAGAAAACTTTAGCCGAAGGCTTGCTTGGTATACCATCATAATTATAGGGGTTGTCACTGCCTCCAGCAAAAACAATTTGATTGATGTATTCAGAGCCAGTGGCTGCCATGCGATAATAAGCAACTCCCGAATGATGAGGTATATCGTTCCATTTAATTTTCCTTGGATTAGTAAAGTCAATCTCACCTTTCAAACACTGTGGCGATGAAACAAATGACTTTTGGGGTTTTACCTTAATCACTTTTACACCATCACAGATAATTATTTTGTTACCAACAATGCCTCCAGCATGCCCAAATACGGCAGGGGCTGGATAAGGAGTTGCATTAAACCAATTATTTTCCTTGGTCTCGCAGACTTGAACTAAATCAACATTATCCGTATCATCCCAGCCACTAATTAAATAGATATATCGGTTTTCATACACTAGAGCGACGGTATCATCAACTGGCACAGGCATTTTTGTTACCAGTCTCCATTCATTTACCGTTGTATCAAATTCAAAAATATCTGCTACGGACTTCTCACTGTTATCGTCAGCAACCGTGTAGCCACCAATAACATAGATTTTATGACCAATAGATACAGCAGTAGAAGCCAATACGGCTTGAGATTGTTTTGGCATGTTAAAACAAGCATAAGAATCCTCTAACCATTATGAGCAAACTCCAATAACTCCGCTTCTTCAAATGGCCAACAAAGCTCTTGATTATGTATATTAACAAGAACTGGAATTCGTACATGATACTTTTTTAACAACTTCTCGTCGCTATCAATATCAACAAAAGTGTATTTTATATTTAATTTGAGCAAAGAATCTTCAACATCCTCACATAATGGGCAATCATTTCTACTGTAAAGTATCATTGGCTTAGTTCCTAATCATATAGTTGTGTAGTTTTCACTGAGATTATACCTTAATTCAGTTAGTGAAAAACAATTATACCACAACCCATTATCACCCAAAAAAAATTAATCGGGACTTTTTTACAGAGGATTATATTGGCAAATTTCGTCACTATTTCATTGCCAATAGTGCAAGCAATGAGATATAACGGACAAATATCTATCAGAATTTAAACTATTTTAATTAATTATGTTTCAAGTTTTTAAAAAGTATATTACTATTAATAGGTTATAAATATTTTTGGAAAAATAAATGGCTCGTATTTTAGTTGTCGATGATTCACCATCACAGTTGTTTGGAATGCAAAAAATCATTGAAAAAATGGGACACGAAGTCCTATCTGCCACCAATGGTGAAGAAGGGGTAAGAACCGCTAAGGAACAAATTCCTGATATGATTCTTATGGATGTTGTTATGCCTGAACTCAATGGTTTTCAAGCGACACGCAAAATATCTCGTGATGAAAGAACTTCACATATTCCAATCATTATGGTAACGACCAAAAACTTACAAACAGATAAAGTATGGGGAATGCGCCAAGGTGCAAAAGACTATTTAGTCAAACCCGTTGCTGAAAAAGCACTAACTGCGGCAATAAAAGAGTATTTGCCAACTTAAGTAAAAGTTCGTACTTTCTGATATGAAAAAACCTCTCATATGAGAGGTTTTTTATTGAGTCATCAATGGGAAAACTAACTCACTAGTGTATCCATCAAATCAATCATAAATTCTGCTTCTTCATGGTCTTGATTGTCCCATTTTTCAAAGCCAAGTGACTTTAGAGTCGAGGCACCTTTTTCAGATTCATGCATCGAAACAATCAACTGACGAAAATCGTCTTCACTTAAACCTGAGTTTTCTAGAAAATTGGGTCCAACCAAAAATGTATGACGTATGACTGATATTTGACTGGTTACAATTGGCCTAATTTGACTTTTAATAAACTTAGACATGTCATCAAATGCTTCTTTTAAGAAAAAACCTGCATCTGCTTTATTTCCTATCAGGTTTTTTGCAACCATTACATAGTTTTTCAACTCTTCAACAGTAATGTTATCTTTTGACAAATCTGCTGGTTCAAGCATAATCATACCAATTGTGCTTACCTCAGGGTCATCTGCAGTAGCAACTGTACAACCAGGCTTTAAGTCTTCAACACAGGTATAATCAGATTCACTATTGACACAAATAACTGCCTCATCAGACTTTCTGTGAGGTGATGCAATAGCTATAAAACCTTTATCACGAATAAGCATCGAAGCATCGTATGGATTAGCATAAATAAGATCAATCTTATCTGCCTTAATATCTTCGCGTTGTCTATCGAAAGAATTATATAACTCAAGGTGAATGGCTTGTTTTGTTTGATTCTGTAACCATGTATTAAATACATACCATCCTGCAATATGATCGGGTGAAAAATCAGGACTTACTGTCATAGTATACTTCATGATTGTGCCTCCGCTAGCATTGATTTATAAAGCCCTATACACTCATTAATTTTTGTTTTTGATGGCTTTCTTCGCACAGAAGCATAGCCAATAACCTTGCCATCGCGGACATTTGGAACAACCACAGCATAGACCCAATAATATTTGCCATCCTTCCGTAAATTTTTGACATAACCTTTCCACTTCTTTCCTGATTGTATGGTTTCCCACAAATCTTTAAAAGCTGCAGCTGGCATGTCAGGATGGCGCAAAATATAATGCGGTTGCCCAATGAGCTCATCTTCCTCAAAACCAGACATATCTACAAAAGCTTGATTGCAATGTGTAATAACTCCACTGGTATCTGTTCGAGATACAATAAGTTTTCCTTCTGGATAAGGAACCTCTTCATCATTCACTTCTCTAATTTTAGAAGATTGATCATGGTATTTTATTTCTATCGTACTCATGTTAACCTCCACAAATTAAATAAGTTCTGCTGTCTTCTTAGCTGCTCTTTTTACATCCAAAAATATCAAACCTAATTTAGCGTTTGCCTTTGCCATAACCGTTAAAACAGCATCTTCACCAGCTTTAACCATTAGAACATAACCATTTGAGCCTTTAATAAGAACTTGGTCAAGATTACCTCGTTCTAGTTCTTGTGCTGTTCTATCACCTAATGACAACATCGCAGCACTCATTGCACCCATGCGATCTTCATCAATACTTGAAGGCAGTTGCGATGCCATGATAAGGCCATCTGTTGAAATAATTGCCGATGCTTCCACATCTGCTGATGAGCCATTAAGCTCAGTTAAAATATTGTTTAGCATATCTATACGCATTGTATTCTCCTATAATTTTGTGGGATTGTAGTACTTCTTAACTTTATTTTCAGTCTCTATTGTCTCTTTTTGCAATTGTTTACCATTGACAACACATTAATAGTACAAATAAATACCATTGAATGCCTTGATTTAGGGGAATTTAATTAAGGAATCTTTACTAACTTTCCTTTTATTGTCGCCGTTTTAAACCGGTCTGCCGTCCAATGACGCAAATCGTCAAACCAACAATACAAACTTGGCAACACCAATAAACTCACTACAGTTGAGAAAGTCAGTCCACCAATAATGGCTCGTGCCATTGGAAAGTATGCTGGCATATTGGTATCTCCACCTATAGAAGAGGTACTAACAGCTAAAGGAATCAGACCGACCACTGTCGTTGCGACCGTCATCATAATTGGTCTTAGCCTGTCTTTGCCTGCCTGCAAAATAGCCTGACGTCGTGCCATACCTTTAATGCGCAGTTGATTGATGTGATCAATCAAAACAATGCCATTATTAACAACCACTCCCATGAGTATCAACATACCTATACCTGCCATAATTTCAAAACTTGTACCGGTAATGACAAAAAATAGAATCACGCCGATATAAGAAAACAAAATTGAAGTAATAACAATGAGTGGAAAAATCAAGGATTCAAATAAGGCAGCCATAACGATGAAAATTAAGGCTCCAGCAACTTTCAACACATGAAAAATAGTTTCCATCTGCACTCCCATATCACGTGTATTGGCATCAAAAGTCCAACCATAACCACTCGGGAATTTAACTTTATCCATAATGGCACTGAATTCTTTTTTGATATCTTTTTTATTCACATCATCTTCTAAATCAATATCAATTTGCACAGAACCTTGACGGTTATGGCGCTTGATGATTTGCGGTGACTTCGTGTGATTTATAGTCGCAACCGTTGACAAACTGACTTGATTACCACGAGCCGTTTTAATAGGTAAATCGGTTAGTTGTTCCATTTTAAATTCACCCGTTTTGTAAAAGCGCATGATGACAGGCAATTCACCATCTTCCGTGACAATCTCGCGCAAATTCATCCCGCGCATAGCAATCATAATACTGCGAGCCACTGTATTTGGATCAACACCTAAACGAATGGCTCGTTCACGGTTAACAACAATCTGTAATTCTTCACGTTTGTTTTTATTTTCAACCGATGCACCACTAACACCATCTACTTGATTTAGACTCAGTAATATTGAAGGCAACAATTCGTTTAAGACTTCATGCGAATCACCTTGTAAATAGATACTCATGCTATTGTTATTAGCTCCATTGCCACGTCGCCACCTAAAACTCGGTGTTCCAATGGCAATTTTGGGCAAGTCTTTTATGATGGCTTTTTTAATTTCTGAAACAGATTTTTTAGCTTCATCTTCATCTGTTAAATATATTTTTGTTCCAGTGAAATTATCTTCACTGTAATAACTGTAAACCGTACGAATTTCGAAACGTTCTTTATTGGCATACAAATAATCCTCGATTTTATCAACGTCTTTCTTCATGCGCTCTAAAGTAAAGGAACCATCGACATGGTAAGGTAACCAAAACTCTCGTCCAACGGTTGGACCAATGCCCTCATCTTCTTTCATAAACTTGGAAGATACTGCACCAAGCACAACGATAAAAACAATGAAAAAGAATGTCCACCAACGGTGATTTAAGCTAAAACTTAAAATACGTAAATAGCGATTTTTAATGGCGTCAAACCAATCCTTTTTATCTGTTTGTGGTTTTGGTTTTAGTTTTGAAATAATCAATGGCACAACCGTGATAGCTAAAAACAATGAAATAATCATTGCCGCAACAATTGATGCCGCAACATGAGTCATAAAGACATAAAGCAAATCACCAGAACCAAAAATAATGGGTAAAAAGATACACACTGATGTCACTGTACCGGCAATAACAGGCACCATAACCTCTGAAACACCTGCTTGAATAGCACCCACTATGGAATAATTGCCACTGTTGCGTTTGGTTAAAATACTCTCACTGATAACCACAGAATTATCCACCAGCATACCAATAGCCAACATCAAGCCCATCAATGACAATACATTTAATGAAATCCCTAGAAAATACAAGGCACCTAAAGTGATAATAATAGATATTGGAATAGATAAAGAAACCAATAACGTTGTTGCCAAATCTCGAGTAAAGAAATACAAAACCAACAAACTCAAAAAAGCACCAACAACACCTGCAGATATGACATCATTTAAAGAAGTTTTAACACTTAAGGCTTGGTTTTCTAAAAATACCAACTTGAGTCCTTTTAATTGAGGTTGTTGACCAATTTCATCAATTTTTTGCAATACTCTGTCAGCAACATCAACCATATTAGCTGTTGACTCTTTGTAAATCTCTAAACCAACTGAATATTTTCTGTCCAAATGCCGCGCATAATTTCTATCGCCGTTAACCAATGAAACTTTGGCAACATCTGACAATCGAATACCAAAAGCATTGACCACCACATTTTTGAGCTTATCTATGTCATTTATTTGTCCCTTAGGTACAACTCGAATTTGCATGGCATTTTCATCATTACCAGTCTTAAAGTTCCCCGATGCAATCGCAAAATTTACGTCCTGTAATTTTTGCAAGAGTTCATTAAAACCAATCTTGTATTTTTTTAATGCATCATTATCAATAATAATACGCAACTCTTTGGGCTCAATGCCTTGAAAATCCACTTTAGAAACTCCAGCAACACGCTCAACTGGGCGGACTAAATAACGGTTAATTAAATCATAGGCATTTTCTAAATCAAGATCACCTGTGATTCGAATTTGCATGATGGAATCATTACCAAATTCTGCTTTATTTATCACGATTCGACGCACGTCATCGGGTAATAATGGTCGAGTTAAGTCCACTTGCTCCTTCACCAACATGGTCTTTTCATCAATATCCACATCCGAATTAAAAGCAATGCCAACATTGGCACCATTGGTACTTGAACGCGAATTAATCTGTTTAATATCACCAATGGTAGCAACTGACTCTTCCAATAAACGTGTAATGGTCTGTTCCACTTCTTTGGGTGTTGATGAAGGGTATGCCACATTGACATTAACAAAAGGAAATTTCATTGCTGGCATTTTTTCCAATAACAATAAACGTGAAGAGATTAACCCTACAACAACCAAACTTAAAAAAATCATAATGATAGTAATCGGTCTTTTTAACGAAAAAACCGCAATAGAACTTAAACCACCTTTTGTTTGATTAGTCATTTTCCAAGCTCTCTTTTACTAAATTTGGCTCTTGTCTAGTGTGGTCTTTAGTAACCAAAGAATAAATTAATGGAACAACAATCAAGGTCAAGAATGTGGAAACAATCAATCCACCAATTACCGTAATTGCCATGGGTGCACGAATCTCAGCTCCTGCACTTTGGTCGCCAAAAAGTGTCACCACCATGGGCAACAAACCCAGTACCGTTGTCACTGTTGTCATTATAATCGGTCTCAGTCTTGCATTACCTGCTCGTATGATGGCTTGAAACAATTCAACACCTTGCTGTTGTAATTGCTTGATTCTATCAATCAACACAATAGCATTATTGACCACAATCCCTGCCAGCATAATTAAACCAATAAACACAACCACCGATATTTGCGTGCCAGTTAAATACAATGCCCATACCGCACCAATCATGGCAAGCGGTATAGAAAACAGAATGACCAAAGGGTGAATGAAAGATTCAAACTGTGATGCTAATACCATGTAAACTAAGAAAACAGCTAAAACAAGAGCAAAAATCATAGAGTTATTAGATTCTTGCAAATCTTTATTTTGACCAGTAACTTTAACATGCACTAAGGGGCTTAATTTTAAGGCATCAACACTGTCTTGAACGATACCAACAGCTTGGGCTAAATCAACACCATTAATATCGGCTGTAATCACCACCACGCGATCCTGATCACGGCGCAATATCTGTCCAGGTCCTTGAGCAATTTTTATTTCAGCCACATCTCCTAATGTAACTGGATTAGCCGATCGAGGATTAACCAGCAAGCTTTGAACCGATTGTATTGAATTACGTTGTTCTAAGGGGTTTCGAATCAAAATACCAATTTTCTGATCCTGCCAATGCACGGTTGTTTCTGATTTACCCAAAACTTTATCAACCACGACATTGGCAACTTGACGATTGGTTAAACCTAATTTTGCAATACGTTCTTGATCAAAATATATCTGAATCTCAGGATTTCCAGGTGATAAACCATCATCCACATTAACCAAATAAGGACTAGCACTGATGGCATCTCGTACTTTGCGTGCTTCTTTTTTGAGTAAACCAATATCATAGCCAGATAATTCTATTTCGATAGGGTTACTCAATTCAAAATATTCTCCTGCTTGCAATTCGCTGCTCAAACCTGGTTGCTTATCTAAAACAGATAACACCTGTTGTTCAACCTGAGATTTATCAAAACCTTTTTTTGTACGAATTAAAAGCTGTCCAGCATTTTCTCCTGCTGATAGTGCAGAAACATCCAATTTAGCTCCTTGTCCACCAATTCCATAAACAAATTCAATACTTTCTAATGCGGTTAATTCTTTACTTAATTTCTGAATGACACTATCCGTTTTTTCAATCACTTCACCTTCGTCTAGTTTAAAGTTTACACGTACGGTACTGGCATCTAAGTCAGGAATGAGATTCATGCCCAATTTAGGAATGATGGTCAGTGTAAAAACAAAGATAACAATCGTTATAGACAAAACAAACAAACGGTGACGTAAAGACCAGGGCAACAATTTTCCATATACTTTAGCCAGTGCAGTAAATGAAATTTGAACAGCTTTTGAAGGCAACCAAAAGACTTTATGGAAAAACCATGAGATAGCTTTAATAATTATTTTGAAAAACAGAACAACATAATCAAGTAAGTTGTTGAAGACAAATTTTCGTCCTTTTCTTAAGTCAGAGCCAATTTTAGTCTTGGGTTGGTATTCTTTTTCATCAATTTTCATATGAAAATGACGTTTTGTTCCGAGACTCATCAACATAGGCATTAAAGTCAAAGCAATAAATAAAGAAACCAACAAGGTAAAGGTTACCGTCAAAGCTTGATCTTTAAACAACTGACCGGCAATTCCTTTAACAAAAACCAATGGCAAAAACACCGCTACCGTTGTCAAGGTTGATGCCACAATCGCACTACCAACTTCTATTGTGCCTTTTTTAACAGACTCAAGTTTCCCTAATCCTTCTTTGCGTTTTGAAGCAATATTTTCCAGTACCACAATGCCATTATCGACCAACAAGCCAATGGCTAATGCTATGCCGCCTAATGACATAATATTAAAAGAAATGCCTGCTTTGTACATTAAAAAGAAACCCGCAACGACCGAAATAGGAATCAAAGTAGCAATAACCAGAGTTGCCAAAACATCTTGCAAAAATAAATAAATGACAAAAACTGCCAAGATACCACCTAATATGGCTGCATTAGTGACATTGCCAATGGCATCTTTTATAAAAATTGATTGGTCATTAATAATCTTAATTGAAGTGCTTTCTGGTAGATTTTCTTTCAATTCTTCAAGTTTATCTTTTACATTTTGAGCCACTTCCACCGTGTTAGCATCGCCTTCCTTATAGATAGCAATTTCAATGGCTTCTTTGCCATCAAGGCGATTTATTGAGGTGCGGTCTTTGTGTGACAAACTGACCTTAGCAACATCGCGGATACGAATCGGCGTTCCCTCTTTGAGACTAATAATAATGTCACGTATTGCATCTAAAGATTGAAATTGATTCACCGTTCTTACTAAATAAAGTTGAGTACCTTGTTTAATCGCTCCACCCGATAGGTTTATATTTTCTTGGCGTAAACGAGCAGAAATTTCACTGATACTGATACCCAATTGAGCTAATTTATATTGATCAGGTTCAACTTGAATTTCTTGCTCCAAACCACCACTGACTTTGACTGCTGCTACACCGGTAACTGGCTCAAGTTTTTTCTTAAATAGTTGTTCACTTAAGGTGCGTATTTTTTTTAATTGATTAAGGTTTTCTGTTTCTGTGTCAATCATCAATACCACTTGCATAATTGGTGCTGTAGAGGGATTAAAGCGCAATAAAACGGGTGCATCTGCATCCAATGGCAAACGTACAGAATCAATTCTATCGCGAATTTCATAAGCTGCTTGCTTAATATCAGCATCCCAGTTTAGCTCCAATTTCACATCAGATCGTCCTGTACTTGAAACCGAATAAATACGTGACAAACCTTTAACCACACCTACAGATTCTTCCACTGGTTTAGTGATTAACAACTCAATTTCCTCAGGTCCAGCATTTTCGTATTCGGTTCGAACAGTAAAGGTTGGGTACTGTAAATCAGGCAATAGCGTTTGTGACATTTCCTTTAATGCAATACTACCAAATAAAAGCAAGGTGATTGCCAACATGGAAATGGTAACACGACGATGCGTAGCAAAATTAATCAGAGACTTAATCATTTTTTACTCTTCATTCTTTTTAGCTGAACGGTTAACATAGTCAATCACATCCACTTTGGATTCTTCGGAGATATTATTTTTACCCGTTGTGACAACACGTTTTCCGACTTCAATACCTGAAACAATTTCCAAAGCATTCTCCATCTCATAACCCAAAACCAAGTCACGTTTGGTGATGGTGTTATCATCATTTATTTCATAGACAAAAGCATTTTCATCCTCACGAACAACAGCATTTTTACTAACCAACTTTGCGTTTTCATGTTTATCGAGAATAATTTGAGTCTTACCAAACAAGCCTGGACGAAGGTTATATGTGCTACTTGCTCCATCATCTAAGGCAATAACCACCTTAAAAGTCCCTGTAGAACTATCAACAACGGGATCTATTCGCAAGATATGCCCTTTTACCTTTTGTGTCATACTGGTAAATAAAAAATCAACTTCCAAACCCTTTTTGAAAACATTCCATTTGTCTTCAGGAACATTTATTACGGCTTGTAATGAGTCGAAATTGACAATTTCATACACTTGAGTATTGGTTTGAATTAAGTTGCCTTTCTTTATAT
>JALWML010000305.1 GCA_027083915.1 Lysobacterales bacterium
GCACACGAAAGTATTGTTTTAGAAGAAGAATTACAACTTTGTGCTCCTGATTTAAAAGATAGAATATTCCATTTCCCTGCGTGGGATACCCTGCCTTATGATGTTTTTTCACCCAATCCAGAAATTGTTTCACAGCGTTTAGCTTTTTTATACAACATATCGCATGACATTGATAATGGCATTTTAATCATTCCGACCAATAATCTCATGCAACGTTTGAGTACCAAATCTTTTATCAAAGGTCGCTCACTGTTCTTAAAGCTTGGTTCTCCTTTTGATATTGCTAAAAAACGGTTATCCTTTGAAAACAACGGTTACCATTGCGTCACCGAAGTGCGCGAACCAGGTGATTTTGCCGTTCGTGGCGGTGTTATTGACATTTATCCAACAGGAACTGATAAAGCCTACCGTCTAGAGCTTTTTGATGATGAAATTGAGTCGATACGAGTTTTTGATGTTGAAACCCAGCGTTCCATTGAAAAAGTTAAAGATATTCATATTCTACCTGCAAACGAATTCCCTTTTGATGAAGCGGGTCGCCTGCGTTTCTTGGAAAAATTTCGTGAAGAATTCGATGTGGATACGCACAAATGTTCGATTTATCAAGACGTTCGCAAACAAGTTCAATTCTCTGGCATTGAACATTACTTACCGATGTTTTTTGAAGAAACAGCCACACTGTTTGAATTTTTACCCGAAAGCACTCGAATTATTCACACGGGCAAGACACTGCCTATATTGGCAACATGGGATAAACAAATCCAAGCGCGATACCAAGAGCGACGACACGACATTCAACGTCCTGTTATTGCTCCTAGTGACTTATATTTATTACCACAAGAAGTGGATGAACGTTTAAAAAATTATTCTACCATTTTGTTAAACCAAGAAAGTAATGCCGAAGACTTTCACACTCAATTGCCCAATCGGTTCAATCCAGAGACACACAAAACACAAGTAGCTTGGCTGCAACAACAATTGGCTACGGGCAAACGTATCTTAATCACAGCCGATTCACTTGGTCGAGCTGATGTTATCAAACGACTTTTTACCAAAGAAAAAATGTTACTTAAAGAAGTCGATACTATTAGTGATTTCTTTACCTCGTCACTAGACATTGCATTGACTATTGCCCCGATTGAAAATGGCACAAACTTCAGCCAAAATGACCTAATCATTTTAGATGAAAGTTGTTTATTTGGCACAAGAGCCAACCGATCACGTAAGAAAAAACGCTTCAAGGCCAATCCTGATGAAATTATCAGTAACTTAAGTGAATTGCATCTTGGCTCGCCGATTGTGCATATCGATCATGGTGTTGGGCGATACCGAGGACTTGAGACCCACAATTTCGAAGGCGAAGCCGAGTTTTTGGTATTGGAATACTTTGGTGGCGACAAGTTATTTGTACCAGTCTCCTCCTTGCATTTAGTCTCTCGCTACACAGGCTCATCTGAAGAAAATGCACCGTGGCATAAATTGGGTGGTGACCGTTGGCAAAAACTACGCGAAAAAGCCGCTAAAAAAGTCAAAGATGTGGCTGCTGAATTATTACAATTGTATGCCATACGTGAATCCCGTGGTGGTAAACAAGTTAAGCTTAATGAAAACGATTATTTACAATTTTGCCAGGGCTTTCCTTTTGAGGAAACCGATGATCAAGCCACCACAATTGATGCTGTTATCAAAGACCTACAAAGTCCAAAATCCATGGATCGAGTTGTCTGTGGAGATGTTGGATTTGGCAAAACAGAAATTGCCCTACGTGCCGCTTTTGTCACAGCTAATGATTCCAAGCAAGTTGCACTACTTGTTCCGACAACTTTACTGGCACAACAACATTATGAAAACTTTTTGGATCGCTTTTCACCTTTTCCGATTAAAGTGGCAGTGTTATCTCGCTTCGTCAAGAAAGCCGAACAGACCAAAATTCTCGAAGGTGTAACAAATGGCACTGTTGATATTGTCATTGGCACGCATAAATTATTACAAAAAGACATAAAATTCAAAAACTTAGGGCTGATAGTTATTGATGAAGAGCACCGTTTTGGCGTGCGTCAAAAAGAACGATTGAAAAAGCTTCGTGCCGAAGTGGATATCTTAACCTTAACAGCCACACCAATCCCAAGGACGCTTAATACTGCCCTATCTGGCTTACGTGATTTATCCATAATTGCCACACCTCCGAAGGCTCGGTTATCAGTAAAAACTCAAGTCATTGAATGGGATAATTCCACCATAAAAGAAGCCTGCCAACGTGAAATTCAGCGTGGTGGTCAGGTTTACTTTTTGCATAACGATGTCAAAACCATTGAACAAATGGCAGAAACCATACAAAAACTCGTTCCACAAGCACGCGTGCGAGTCGCCCATGGACAAATGCACGAAAGTGAGCTGCAAAATGTCATGTTGGATTTTCACAAAATGCGTTTTAATATTCTCGTGTGTTCTACCATTATCGAAAATGGCATTGACATTCCAACTGCTAATACCATCATCATGAATCGAGCCGACAAGCTAGGTCTAGCCCAAATGCACCAACTGCGTGGACGAGTTGGTCGTTCTCACCATAAAGCGTTTGCATATTTGCTCATTCCAGGTTGGAAAGCCATCAGTAAAGATGCCGTCAAACGTTTAGAAGCCATTGTTTCGCTGGAAGATTTAGGTTCAGGATTTACCCTTGCCACTCACGATTTAGAAATTCGTGGTGCAGGTGAACTACTCGGTGATGAACAATCAGGTCAGATTCAAGCCATTGGATTTAGTTTGTATTGCGAATTGCTAGAACGTGCGGTTGAAGCCCTCAATAATGATGAAGAACCTGAGTTAGACGACTTAAGTATTCATGAGACAGAAATTGAACTCAATATCCCTGCTCTATTACCCGATGATTATATTCACGATGTGTATTTACGCTTAACTTTCTACAAACGCCTCAGCCAATGTGAAAACACAGATGATGTCAAAGAATTACGGGTTGAATTAATTGATCGCTTTGGCTTACTCCCAGACCAAGCCAATAACCTATTTGAAATCAAAATCTTACAATTAAAATCTAAAGCCTATGATATAAAATCAATAACAGTCAATCAACACGGCGGAACTGTCAAATTTGACACCAAAAATGATAACATCCTACGCAAATTGATTACCTTAATTCAAACAAAATACCAAGACTATAAACCCGCTCCAAATGATGCCATTCGAATAACTGGAGAATTTAAACAAGCGCAACACCGCTTTGAAGCCGTAGAAAAGTTATTTTCAGATTTGAGTTAAGTTCATTTTCATAATTTCAGACACAATATGTTTAAATTTTTCTGCTGATATTTGATTAGCCTTAAAATCAACACAAGTAATGGGATTATTTGCATTAGCATAAGCTGATAACGCAAATAAAATTTTATTTTTCTGTGTGTAATAGAAAGAATACTGAGTATTGCTTATTTCATCATCATTCCAATACGCAACCGTATAACTGTGACGAACACTCGTTTGACCATGAGTAGTTTCACTCTCCTCAGTGAGGCTATAAGGACAATTTGGTGGAAAACAACCATCCATTGGAGACCATGATTTATCTTTCTTAGTTGCAGGTTTGATATTGATTATATTTTCATCGACAGCCAATAAATGCAATACAGAGTGCCAATTTACATTGATTGATTTAAAAAGGCTTATTACCGAGGTATTAGTAATTATCTCAGAACATTGATTGGCAAATGTCGGAGCTGACATTTTTATTAAGGCAGATTTCAGACTTAAATGCGAAAGTTTTTTGGCTGCTAAAATATGATCTCCACAAAACCATTCTAGCCCTTTGGGATGAAATACAATGTTAGATTGCACTTTACGTGAGTTTGACTCAATTTCATCTGCAGTTAATTTAAACCGCACAAGACCACCCTTTGAAGTTGAATCTCTAAAGTCTTTACCACAAAAAGCACAAATTGGTGGTCTCATAAAAGTTAGCTCATCTTATTTTAAATTTTCAGAAGGGAAATAGAACTCGAAGCCTTCTTGTTAAAATCATAATTTATTTAATCTTCCTCGCGTATTATAACCGACTTTAATCTTAAGTTTTGATTCAATTTGAGACGTACATATTGTAACCAAGTGTTGTTCTTAAAAAAATGAAATTTCTCTGATTCCATTGATTCAATAACCTACCGTCTATTCTAAACCATTTAGGTTCATGTGAAACCACATTGGCTAGATAATCTTTATCAATTCAAATTTCAAGGTGGAAAAGCCATTATGATTTACATCCCTGTAAATCCCACTACGTGCCGCCTTCGG